>JAPKZR010000100.1 GCA_026393695.1 Actinomycetota bacterium | reverse complement strand
ATGTCCATCTGGAAGGGCCGCATTTATGTGGGCACGCGCGAGGGTTTCGAGTTCTGCGTGGGCGACGCGTAGCGTCTCGTGGCAATGACCCCAAGCCAGCCTTCGCCCCACGCACCACAGTTGGGCGACGCGACCTGGACCCAGGTCAATCACGCCGATGGCAAGCGCCCCATCCTGCTTGTACCCCTTGGCTCATGCGAGCAGCACGGACCGCATCTGCCGCTCGACACCGACACTCGCATCGCATGCGCCGTAGCCGATGGCGTTGCATTGGCGCTGCCGCATGTAGTCGTCGCTCCAGCGCTTGGCATCACTGCCAGCGGCGAGCATCAGGGTTTTGCGGGCACTCTCTCAATTGGTAGCGCCGTACTCGAGATGGTGATTATCGAGCTCGTGCGATCCGCCGATTGGAGCGCCGGTGTCGCGCTGATCAACGGTCATGGCGGCAACCTCGACGCGATCAAACGCGCTGTCGCAGTGCTCACTGCCGAGGGCCGTCGAGTCACTTCGTGGTGGCCAAGCATCGAAGGCGCCGACGCTCACGCCGGTCGCACTGAGACGTCGTTGATGCTCGATATCGCGCCGCACCTCGTTCGCACCGAGGCACTAGAGCCAGGCCGAACCGACGCTCTGCGTGATCTGCTGCCTCAGCTTCGTGTAGGCGGTGTCGTAGCCCCAACGGCGTGCTCGGCGATCCCACTGGCGCCAACAGCGGCGAAGGCGCTGCGTTGCTCAGCAAACTTGTTGCCGATGCAACTACCCATGTCACCAAGTGGCGGTCGTCGTGAGATACAAGTTCGACACATCGGTTCGTCGAACTGGCGACGGCACCGTGCTCATCGGCGGATCACCGTTAAAGCTGCTCCGCCTCACGAGTAAAGGCGGCGAGCTACTCGACTCCATCGAGCGGGGCGAGGAGGTGCCGAGCAGCGCGGGCAACAACACCCTCATCAATCGTTTGCTCGACGGCGGCATCGTGCACCCCCGGCCCGATCATCTACCCACCTCAGACGCGCTCGCGGTCACTGTGGTGATCCCTGCGTTCAACACCCCAGCATCCGACCTCAATCGGCTTGTGCAGCAGTGTCAGACGCAGGCGGCGAATGGGTTGGCCGCCGTATTCATTGTCGACGACGCCTCACAGCCGCCGCTCGGCGACATCTGGGGCGCCACCATGATCCGTCGAGAAACCAACGGCGGGCCAGGCGCTGCCCGATCAACTGGGCTTGCACTGGTCACCACACCCCTCGTTGCGTTTATCGATGCCGATGTAGATCTCGGTTCCGATTGGCTGCAACCACTGCTCAATCATTTCGCCGACGACCGAGTGGCTCTCGTGGCCCCACGCGTGGCCAGCATGCCCGGCGTCTCGCTGCTCGAGCAGTACGAAATGCTGCACTCCCCCCTCGACCTCGGGCCGAATCCAGCCCGTGTGCGCGCCGGCACGCGCGTGAGCTATGTGCCATCGGCCGCACTTGTCTGCCGGGTCAACGCACTGCGCGAGGTGGGCGGCTTCGACACGGCGATGCGCGTTGGCGAAGACGTCGATCTGGTGTGGCGACTCGACGAAGCCGCGTACGGCGTGCGGTTCGAGCCTGCTGTCACCGTCACTCATCGCCCCCGCTCGTCGCTGAAGGCGTGGGCCAAGCAGCGCTTCGATTACGGCACGTCAGCCGCTCCACTCGCTCGTCGCCATGCAGGCTCGCTCGCCCCAGTACGCGTGAGCGGATGGAGCGCTGCAACATGGTTGGCGATCGCCACCGGATTTCCCATCGTGGGTGGCCTCATCGCCGCGGCCACCACAGCGGTCTTAGCCCGTAAATTGCGCACCATCCCCGATGGAACTCGCGAGGCCGTACGGCTCGCTGGTCTTGGTCATGCGTTTGCAGGGCGATCACTGGCCTCAGCCGTTACCCGAGCGTGGTGGCCGCTCGCTGCGCTTGTAGCGCTCGTTTCCAAGCGGACGCGCTACGCGGTGTTGGCCGCTGCGCTCGTACCTGCGTCGTTCGACTGGGTGAACAAACGGCCATCGATCGGTCCGTTGCGTTATGTGGCGCTGCGCTTGCTCGACGACATGGCGTATGGCGCTGGTCTTACAACAGGTGCCTTGAAAGAGCGTTCGCCCGAAGCGCTGCGACCCGACTTCACGTCGTGGCCGCGCAATAAGAAATAGGGATCGAGCTAGACAGCCGACGTTGCGAAACGACGCGACAGGTCGTTGCAGGATTCGCACACTTCGGCAGGAATAATGCCCCAACGCATCAGCCGATTGAAGATGGTGCAACCGAGGCAGAAGGCAAACACGGACTCGAGCGTGGCCGCCATTGCGATGGCCGCCACAAGCGCCACCGCAAGCCCGTGGTTACCGAAACCCCATGCGATGCTGGCGCCCACCGAGAGCGAAGCACCAATGCCCTGAGCGAACCGCTTGGGTGGGCCCGGCACAAGCTTGGCATCGCCGCCGATGAGCGGTGTGAGCACACGAGTAGACAGCTGACCCAATGGGCTCAGCGTTGGGCCGGTGAGCACACGGGCAACAAAGCCATAGGTCAGTGGAATCAGTAACCACCATTGCCGAAAGGCTACGAACGCCAGACACTGCAGCACGGCTCCACCAGCCACCAAACGGGCTGAAGTTTCGTTCACCGGGTTAGGGAATCGAAAGAGTGTGCGCATGAGGGCGACGATATCCCGATAAACCCGATCAAACAACTCGGGAATT
>JAPKZR010000083.1 GCA_026393695.1 Actinomycetota bacterium | reverse complement strand
GGGCAGTGGCGATTTCGGGTCGCGAGAAGAAGTTGCGGCCCGTATCGGCATCGGCATCAGAGCTCACCAACGCCACGCCAGCGGCGTCGGTGATCACAACGTGTGCGCCCTCGCGGCTGCTGTAGCCAGTGATCAGCGAGACCAGTTCGGCGTAGTCGCCCGAAGCTGATGGTTCGAGATGTTCGGAGGCGACACCGGCGATGGTGAACGCGTCGCGCTCGAGCGACGTGATGAGTCGGTCACGCTCGACGGCGCGTAGGTAGCCAGCGAGAGGAATGTCGTGGACGGCCAACACCAACATGGTGAGGCCCACAATTGCAAGCAGAAACCGACGGCTCATTCAGGGTCCTGGAGGCGGAACCCGACGCCGCGCACCGCCTCGATCCACGCTGCATCGCCGAGCTTCTTGCGCACCGATGCAATGTGCACATCAAGTGTCTTGGTGGGTCCATACCAGTTGGTGTCCCACACCGCCTCAAGGATGTCTTGGCGAGCCAGGCATGCGCCGGCGTCTTGCGCAAGAAAGGCCAACAGATCGAACTCTTTAGCGGTCAGGGTGATGACCTCGTCGCCGAGCGAAACGCGCCGTGAGCGGCGGTCGATGTGCAAGCGTCCGACCGTTTGCTCGGCGTCGGCAGCCGGAGCGACAGCGGTGGCATCAGAGCGGCGGCTGACCGCACGAATTCGAGCGACCAGTTCGCGGGTGCTGAATGGCTTCACCACGTAGTCGTCGGCTCCGATTTCAAGGCCGACGACTCGATCGATCTCGCCGTCGCGCGCCGACACGATGATGATCGGCGCTGTGGTCTGCTGGCGCAGCTTGCGGCACACCTCGGTGCCGTCCATGTCGGGGAGTCCGAGGTCGAGCAGCACAAGCTGATAGTCGGTCGCGGCGAGGGCCGCAGCACCGGTTGCCACGTGGGTTACCTGATACCCGGCGTAGACCAGTGCGTCGCTGAGCGAGGCCGCAATTGATGGATCATCATCTACAAGCAGAATGTGCACGCCTTGATCCTCGCGTTGGCCGACGAGGTGATTCGCCGAAACACTGAATATTGGATGATTCTTGGATAACGAGACGCAGACACAGCGGCGCTCTTTCCGTATGGTTGCAATCAAGAATCTCACAGGAGCAAACCGTTGTGAAGCATACGTGGGTTACCGCGCTCTCAGTTGTAGGAGTCATCGGCGCAGGTTCTGCTGCCGTGCTCGCCAACAGCACGGTGTTCATCGATGCCGCTCGGCCCCGCGAGGCGATCACGATTTCGGCAACCCTGCCCCCCACAGAGTCGACGCTTGCAACAATCCCCGCCGACGATTCGTCGACCGAAACGAGCGTCTCGTCGTCGGTTCCCCCAGAGCAGGCACCGATGGTTGGGCAGTGCAAAGCATCTCGGGTCCCAGCGACTGGGTTGTTGTGCAGTTCGTGAAAGACACCGAACTGGTTGTCTTCAACGCATTTTGGGTCGACGATCAAGTACAGACTCAGGTCGATTCGTCAGTCGATGGTGCCCCAGTCGAAGCACCGACGAATACGGTGCGGCCAAATCGGCCCAATCGGCCGAAGAACCCGCTGCCCACTTCAACCACCGTGGACGATCACTCCGATCGTTCGTCCTCGACGGTCGATGACCATCATGGCAAGGACTCTCATGGCGGCGGATCAGGCTCCGACGGCTCCGACGACTGAGGTCGCGGTTGCCGACATGGCAATCTGTAGGGCGTGACTTCACTTCGCGACACGAACCCGACTGAATGGTTGATCGCTTGCGAGGAGATTCGCCAATTGGCTTCTCGTTACGCCGTTGCCCTGAACCATCGCAATCTTGATGCACTCGTCGAACTGTTTGTTGCCGATGTTCGCGTGGGTCGAGACGACGTTGGTCGCGAAACGCTGAAGCAGAACATGGCCGCGCAGTTACGCGATGGCCACCGAACCATTTTGCAAGTGAGCAATCACGTGATCGATGTGGACGATGCCGATCACGCGTCAGGCATCGTGGGCACTCGCGCCGAGATCGAGCGCGGCGATGAATGGGTTATTCAGGTCATTGAGTATCACGACACCTATGAGCGACGCGATGGGCGCTGGTTGTTCGTGCGTCGTCGGCATCATCTCTGGTACGGGGCCGACATGCTCACGCGGCCCAACGTGTTACCCGAAGCCAATTGGCCCAAGAGCCAGACCGGCAAGGGAACGCTTCCCGAAATGATGCCGAGCTGGCAGGCCTGGCAGAGCGAGTTTCGTTAGGGCGCCGCCAACAGCGCGAATGCCACGGCCGCTGCATGGCCCACGTTGAGCGAATCAGCATCGGTGCGCAGCGGAATGCGAACTCGTTCGGCAAGCGCCATCGCGCGTTGACTCAAGCCCGGGCCCTCGGCGCCAAGCAACAGCGCAATGCGATCATCGGGCGTGCGGGTTACATCGTGAATCGATTGCGCCGTGGGCGACGGTGTGAGTGCAATGAGCCGAAAGCCAGCATCGGCCACGCGTTGCAGGTCGGCCGACCAATGCACCGAGCGCACCACGGGCAGAAACAGAATCTCTCCCATCGAGACACGTACGGTGCGACGGTAGAACGGGTCGGCACACGTGGGGTCAAGCAAGAGAGCGTCGACCCCAAGTGCTCGAGCTGATCGAGCGATGGCGCCGAGATTTTCGGGGTCGTTCAAGCCTTCGAGTACGGCGATAGTGCGAGTGCGCTGCAGCACATCGGCGAGTGATGTGGGGGTACCTCGATCGGCTGATGCCACCGCGCCGCGATGCAGATCGAACCCGGCTACCTCGGCGAGCACATCGCGGCCGGCTACGTACACCGGGCATGCGAGTTTGCTCAGCATCGGTTCCATGCGCACGTAACGCTGGTTGGTGACGAGCACCGATCTCATGGTGTAACTCGATGCGATGAGCCGCTCGATCACGTTGATGCCTTCAGCAATGAAGAACTCATTGCCCTCGAGCCGTTGGCGATGCTGTGGGTCGCGCAAACCGATGTAGTCGGCCACCCTTGGATCGTCGGCACTGGTGATCGCGACTGGTTCCATGACTGAGGCTGACATTAGCGGCGCCTCTTAGAAATCGAGGGCTCGTTTGTGGCAACCTTCTCATCGTGTTGAAACATGTGGTTGTAGTCGGTTCGTCGCTCGCCGGAGTTCGGGCGTGCGGTGGCTTGCGCGCTCAGGGCTTTGATGGCGACATCACCTTGATCGGCGCCGAGCCACACACTCCATACGACCGGCCCCCGCTGTCGAAGAAAGTTCTGTCGGGCGAATGGGAACCGGATCGCATTGCGTTGGTGCGACCCGAAGAACTCGAGAAGTTGCAATTGCAACTACGTCTCGGCGTCGCAGCGTCAGCGCTCTCGGTAGCTGACAAGACGGTCACCTTGCGCGACAGCTCGGTGGTGTCGTACGACGCGGTGGTGCTTGCTACTGGCGCGGCAACACGCCGCCTTCCTCATCAACTCGAACACGAATCAATCTTCGAGTTACGCACACTCGACGACGCGCTGGCACTTCGGGCTCGAATCGATGCAGGCAACCTTCGCGTCACGGTTATCGGCGCCGGATTTATTGGACTCGAAGTCGCCGCTACGGCGCGCATGTTGGGTAACGAGGTCGTGGTGCTCGAAGGCGCGCCTGCGCCGCTGATGCGCGGTCTCGGCGCCGATATGGGCCTCGCTGTTACGCAACTGCACACCGACAACGGGGTTCCTGTTCGCTGCGGAGTGCAGGTGCAGGGCATTGAGCACAACGGCACCGAGTTGGTGGTTCGGCTCAGCGGTGGCGAGTCGGTGGCGAGCGACGTGATTGTTGTGGGCATTGGCGTAACGCCGGTGACCGACTGGCTCAGCGACAGCTCGCTCGTGTT
>JAPKZR010000211.1 GCA_026393695.1 Actinomycetota bacterium | reverse complement strand
CAATGACTTCACCCGAGTCCACGCGGCCGAAGTGTTCGGCGAGCATCTCGCCAATGTCACCACCGCCTCGCTGTTCGAGTGCACCGAACGAGATCGCAACCGCATCTTCAACCTCGGCTACTACACATGGGTCGAGCAGCAGGGCACGCCGTTCGAGTTGTTCGAGGCGCGTCGTTCGCAGAGTTTCTGGAAGGGCCTTCGTCGCTACCTTCCGGTGTGGGACGAGCTGATCACCGAGTTCAACGCACGGGTCTCGTCGGCCGGCTGAGTTCATGCAATCAACTGCTGTTGTCGGATGGCGATGTGTCGTGTGCGGCGCCACCGTCGACATCTCCGAGCCGATGGTTTTCAAGTGCCCGAAATCAACCGCAGCAGACCCGTATCACACGTTGCAGATCGTGCAACACGACGAACTAGTGCGGCCAATTTCGGGTGACCGAAACCCGTTCCTCGCCTTTCAGCCATTCTTCGCGTGGGACTCCTTCGCAGCGTCGCTCGGCATGTCCGAAGGCGACCGCCGCGATCTCGTGATCGAGGTCGACGCGCGTGTCGCTGCTGTCGCCGGCACCGGGTTTGTCATCAGTCCGTTCGCACGCGCCGATGCGCTGTCCGATGCGCTTGGTTTCACCGCTGTCGGTGGGCTGTGGATCAAAGACGAGACGCATCAGGTGGCAGGCAGCCACAAGGCGCGGCACTTGTTCAGCACGCTGCTTGCATTGCTCGTTGCCGAACGTAACGAGGCAGCGCCGTGGGGTAACCGCATCGGCAAGCGTCCGGTGCTTGCGATCTCGTCGTGTGGCAACGCAGCAATTGCAGCGTCCACGTTGGCGGCAGCAGTCGAGTGGCCGATTCAAGTGTTTGTGCCTCCAACTGCGAACGCAGCAGTGATGACACGCCTCCACGAACTCGGAGCCACCATCACCGTGTGTCCGCGACGACCGCACGATCCGCCCGGCGATCCGTGCGTGTTGCGCTACCGCGAAGCGGTTGGCGCCGGCGCGATTCCGTTCAGCGTGCAGGGTCCCGAAAACGCGTGGTGCCTCGATGGAGCGCGAAGCCTCGGATGGGAGATGGCTGCAGTGCCGCTCGATCGAATCTTCGTGCAAGTAGGCGGTGGTGCGCTCACCCGCAGCGTCATCGGTGGCCTCGCTCAGTCGGCCGCCAAGTTACCGATGTTGCATGCGGTGCAAACCGAGGGCTGTGCTCCGCTGGCCCGAGCGTGGCGCCGAGCGCTTGATGGTCCCGGTGGCCTCGCTACCGCCGGCGCGCGCTGGAGCGAGTGCATGACCGTATGGGAAGGCGAACCATCGTCGGCGGCCGACGGAATTCTCGACGACGAAACCTACGACTGGCTCGGCATTGTCAACGGCATGGCGGCCAGTGGTGGATCACCTGTGGTTGCCAGCGAAGCGCATGTGTTGCAGGCCAACGAACTGTCACTGGCGCACACCGCCATCAATGCCAGCTTCACCGGCACTGCTGGTCTCGCCGGACTGCTGGAGATCCGCAGCCAGATCCGCGACGACGAACGCGTGGCGGTCATCTTCAGCGGAGTTCGCCGGTAGCGGGTATTTCGCTGGCCTAGCTCCCGAGCACGCGGCCCGATTCACGGTAGTCTGGCGCCATGTCGGATCTCCTTTCCCCCAATGCCCTCGACTCTGGTTTCGATCCACGCAGCGACGTGTTCAACCGCCTGCTCAAGAATCGCGTGATCCTTCTCGGCACCGACGTCAACGACGAAATCGCCAACCAACTCTGTGCGCAGCTGTTGTACCTCGAAGGCGAAGACCCCAACGCCGACATCTGGCTGTACATCAACAGCCCCGGCGGCTCGGTCTACGCAGGCATGGCCATCTACGACACGATGCAATTCGTGAGCTGCGAAGTAGCCACCGTGTGCATGGGCATGGCCGCCAGCATGGGTCAGTTCCTGCTCACCGCAGGTGCCGCGGGCAAGCGGTTCACGTTGCCAAATGCTCGCGTGATGATGCACCAGCCTCTCGCTGGTCTTCGCGGTCAGGCCGCCGACATCGCTATTCAGGCCGAGCAGCTTGGCTACACCAAGCGCCGCATGGCCGAACTCACGGCTCACCACACCGGTCAGCCGCTCGAGAAGATCCAGGCCGATAGCGAGCGCGACCGCTGGTTCACCGCCGAAGAGGCCAAGACCTACGGCCTGGTCGACAAAGTCATCGTGAAGCGCGGCGAGATCCGCTGATCTCGTTGCTAGGCGCCGCCAATGGCGCCTACATCTACGCCGCACACGGTGAGCGCCCACGCCGCCAGGCTTTGCGCCGACTTCTGTGTTGCGTACGCCGAGTCGGCTGCCGCTTGAACCGAGGCAGGGTCCTTCACATCAACCGTGCTCGCTGTTTTGAGGTTGGTTGAAAGCTGGTCCCAGTCGGCCTGAATATCGAGTGGGGCCACCTCGCCCATCTGCGAATACAGCGTGATGAGATCGGCGATCGACGTGTCCGACGTGGGTAGCGCGCGAATGTCGTGTTTGTGCGCGGTGAGTTCGCCGCAGAACCGCTCTGCGCTACGCGTTGGTGCCGTGCCACACGAGATCATCGTGAGCGATGCCGCACCAAGGGCTGCTGCAGCGAGGGCTGTTGTGAAGGCGGGCAGCTTTCTCATTGCTCTAGTCAAGCATTCCCAAACCGGCCGATGTTGGAACTCGCCGTTTGAGCGAACGAATGCTTGATCGGCGAGTGTGGT
>JAPKZR010000317.1 GCA_026393695.1 Actinomycetota bacterium | reverse complement strand
GTTGACGCCGACGTTGTTCGGTGGTGGGAGGTTCTCGGCACCTTGAAGTGGGGCATCATGTGCATCATCCAAACGCAGTCGCACCTCGGTCGAATCACTCGCAGCCACGAGCTGGCGGCCATTGGCCGTCGCGTGTGTGAGAACGAACACGATCTGTTCTTGGCACTCGAGGGGAAGTGGTGATGCCGCACGACGTTCCAACGGCTCAGCAACTTGTTGAGTCCGTGCGTGAGTGGCTCGAACGCGATGTGCTCACGGGCACCTCGGGTCGCTTGCAGTTTCATACTCGGGTGGCCATCACGGTGCTCTCCATGGTCGAGCGCGAACTCGAACTTGGGCCCGAGCAAGCCGAGCGCCATCTCGAACGGCTGCAGCTGTTGGGCTTTGGTAGCGACGAAGAACTGTCACGCGCTATTCGTGAGGGCGACGAGCGCACCGACTCATCTGTTGAGGTACAAGAAGCTGTCCGCGCTGCTGTGTGGCAGAGCGTGCGCGACAAGCTCGCGGTGGCTAATCCGAAGTACTTGGACGCCGACCCAGGCTGACGGGTTGCACGGGTTGCCCGGCGGCGAGCTGCCCGCAGGCGGCGTCGATATCGGTGCCACGATTGCGGCGCACCGTTGCATTCACGCCAAGCTCCTCGAGGCGATCGCGAAACTTGTGCACGCGTGAGATCGGGGTGCCGCGCGTGAGGTATCCGCGCGTGGGGTTGAGCGGAATGATGTTCACGTGCGCAGCGAGAGGCAGCGAGCGGCACAGCGCTGCCAGTTCGCGCGCATCGCTGTCGCGGTCGTTGACGCCGTCGATGAGCGCCCACTCGAAGCTGAGTCGTCGACCTTTGGCCTCGAGATAATCGGCGCATGCATTCATCAGCGCGTCGAGTGGGTAGCGACGGTTGATGGGCACCATGTCGTCGCGCAAGGTGTCGTTGGCGGCGTGCAGTGACACAGCCAAGTTCACTTGCATCGGCCACTCGGTGACCCGCTTGATGCCGGGCACGAGCCCCACGGTGGACACCGTGATGTGGCGGGCACCCAGGCCGATGTCGTTGTTGATGCGCTCGATAGCGGCCCACACCGTTGGTTCGTTGGCGAGCGGCTCGCCCATTCCCATAAAGACCACGTTGGCTAAGCGGCGATTGAGTTCTCGTGCCTTACGCGAAGCGCGCACCACTTGCTCGACGACCTCGCCGACCGTGAGCTGCCGGGTGAAGCCGGCCTGACCAGTGGCGCAGAACCCGCAGCCCATCGCGCAACCGGCTTGGCTGCTGACGCACACGGTGACTCGGTCGGGGTACAACATGAGCACGGTCTCGATGCGGCTACCGCCATCAAGTTCGAAGAGGTACTTCACGGTGTCGCCGTCGTCGTTGATGCGTTCGACAACAGTGGTGAGCGCCGAGGGCAGTTCGGCTTCGAGTCGGGCACGGAGCGCTTTGGGCAGCGTGGTGAGTTCGCTGGGCTCGCTGAGTTGCTCGTACAGACCCTTCCAGATCTGGTCGACTCGAAAGCGTGGTTCGCCGCCGAGCATCTCGCCGAGTTCGGCGCGGGTGAGGTCGTAGCGGGTTCGGGTGGTAGTCATATTCAGAGACCCAACTCTGCGCTGAGCCGTTCGTATTCGTTGATGCGCGAGCGTAAGACGTCGATGCTGGCCATCCAGAACCCGACATCGCTGACATCGAGTGCAAACGACTGCCCGAGCTCCTCGGCGCTGTTCATGCCGGCCCGAGACAACAGGTCGTCGTAACCGCCGCGGAACCGATCTGGATCGTCTTGGTAGCGAGCAAACAGGCCAAGTCCGAACAACAGGCCGTAGGTGTAGGGCCAGTTGTAGAAATGCGAGCCATAGTAATGACCCTTGACCGCCCACATATATGGATGTGCGGTGCTCTGGTCGAGCCCATCTGCATATGCGGTGAGCTGGGCTTCGAGCATCAAGTCGTTGAGTTCGGTGACTCCGAGGGTGCGCCGCTGGCGACGGGCAAAGACCTCGGTCTCAAATAAGAAGCGGCTGTGGATGTCGACCACTACCTGAGCCGAACCCTGCAGGTCTACGTCGAGTAACGCCAGACGATCGTGGCCCTGAAGGTGCTGTAGGCCCTCTTCGACCACAAGTGTCTCGCAGAAGATGCTGGCGGTTTCGGCCAGTGCCATCGGCAGGCGTCGCTGCAGCGGTGTGCGATGTGCCAACTGGGTGTTGTGGTAGGCGTGACCCAGTTCGTGAGCGGTGGTCTGCGCCGAATCGACACTGCCTGTCCAGTTGAGAAAGACCAACGAGCGATCGCCGACGAAGGGAGCGCAAAAGGCCCCGCCGCTCTTGCCTTGGCGTGGCTCGGCATCGATCCAGCGGCCATCGATGGCGCGGTCGACCAGACCGTGCAAGGTGCCTCCGTATGACGCGAACGCGTTGCGAACGATGCCAAGGCCGTCTTGCCACGAGATTGAGGCCGAGGCAAAGGGCAACGGAGCAAACAGGTCGCGCCATTGCAGCGCGCCGCTTTGGCCGTGCAAACGAGACTTCACGCGCATCCAGCGATGAAAGTCGGGAAGCGCTGACTGCACTGCCGTTTGCATCGCGTCGAAGGTGGCGCGGCTCACGCTGTTCGCGTAGAGCGATGCGTCGAGTGGTGAAGCCCAGCGCCGACGGCTGTTGACAACATTGGCTTCGCCCTTTACGCCGTTGAGCGCTGCAGCGCACACAACAGCAACGGTTGGCCAGGCGCTCATCTCGGCGTCGTACGCCGCCTGACGAACGGCGGGATCAGCGTGGGTCGCGAGCCCGCGAACCGCAGCCATCGGCAGACGCTGAGTCTGGCCGTCGGCCGAGTGCACATCGGCTTGCAACTGCGAGGTGACGTCAGAGTGCAGACGGCCCCAAGCCGCTGAACCTGACCGCGAGAGTTCGGCGTAGAGACCTTCTTCGATCTCGCTCATCTGATGCTCGGCGCGAGCCGCCAAACGGGTGAGCGGGCCGAGATGCTCGTGAGCTTGCGGACTCACCGCCGCAAGTTCTTCGGCGCCAAGTGCGGCGACCCAGTCGACCAAACGGGCCATCAAGGGCTTGCCGCGCGAGTACAGCGTTTGCAGTTCGTCGGCGAGGGCCTGAGCTTGCTCGTCATAGCTGTTTGTGGAGACGGTGGCTTCGACGTATACCGAGAGCTCTTCGAGTTGCTGCTGCCACTCGTTGATCGCGGAGATGACCGCGTCGGCAGCGGTGCCATCGTGGGCTGTTACCGCGCGTGTTTCTAATGAGCGAATCCCGTGCTGCTCGAACAAGGCCTCGAGCCGATCGGTGTCTGCGCCACAACGTTCGCGTGCCGCAAGAAACGTGCGCGCCTCGAACGACTCGTGCACATCGGAGACATCCCAGCGGGGGAGTTCTTCTGTGGTGCTCATCGGGCATCTCCTTGAGGGTTCGGGTGGGAGTCGATTGTGCCTTGGTACATGCAGTCGACGCGGTGAATCGTGAAACCAAGCTTGGTATACAACGCAACAGCACCGGTGGTGTCGGCGTCGACGAAGAGCATGCCGATCGTGATGCCGCGCTCGGCCATGTTGTGTAGGCCAGCCAGCGTGAGAGCTCTTCCTAATCCGAGACCGTGAAAATCGGGGTCGACCGCGATGACGTAAATCTCGCCGAGCGCCAGGTTCGCGTCGGAATGGATCTTGGTCCAGCAAAACCCGGCGAGGCGCGAGTCGCGTTCGTGCAACAGAAATCCGGTGGGGTCGAACCACGGCTCGCTCATTCGCGAGTTGAGTGTGTCGTGGGTCCACTGGCCTTGTTCGGCATGCCACGAAAAGGCGCGACGGTTCACGTGAAGCCATGCGTCGTCGTCGGCCCCTGGCGTGAAGGGACGCGTGTCCAGGGTGAAATCGAGATTGGTGGGCAGCGAGCGTCGCATTTGATAGAGCCGCCGGCGAGGAGCCAAACCAAGGCTCTCTGCGATGGCTTCGTGCGTCGGGGTGGGGGAGTAAACCAACCAGCTCAGCTCAATTGGTTCGCGAGCGATCGCGCTCGCTGCGGCGATGGCGGCGTCCATCATCGTGCGGACGATTGCCTCAAGGTCGGTGCGGCGATCGGGTCGCACAACAAGCTCGACCGACCACGACGAAGCCGTAGGTGACACCTGCGCATACGCGACCGGAATGGCGGACGCCGAGTCGGACTCGGTGAGCCGAATCCGGAGTAGATCGTTGCGTGTTGCGCTGGTGAGGTCTACCCAGAACTGGTCGGACACGGGGCGGTATCCGTCGGCGGTCTCGGCGAGGCCAATGAGATCGAACACGGCCGATGCGGCCGTCGCATCAAGGTGCGCCGAAACATCGATCGATTGCATCGGGGTGAGGATAGCCCGTCACCCCAACTGCTGAACGGAAGCCCCTAGGGTGACCGACGTGAGTTCACCTCGTACCCCCAAAGGCCGCGCCAAAGAAGTGGCGCGTCGCCTCACTGTCGAATACCCCGAAGCTGTTTGCGAGCTTGATCACCGCAATGCGTTTGAGTTGCTGGTGGCCACAATCATGGCGGCGCAGTGCACCGACGTTCGGGTCAACATGGTCACCCCAGCGCTCTTCGATCGCTATCCAACGGCGCACGACTTGGCCAGCGCCAACCCGGCCGATGTCGAGGTGATGATCCACTCAACCGGCTTTTATCAGGCCAAGACCCGCAACATCATCTCGATGGCGCAATCGTTAGTGGATCAATATGGCGGCGAGGTTCCCACCGAACTGAAGGATCTGGTCACGCTGGCGGGCGTTGGTCGAAAGACCGGCAACGTGGTGCGCAGCGTTGTGTTCAAGTTGCCGGGCCTGCCAGTAGACACCCATGTGGGCCGGCTCAGTCGAAAGCTCGGCCTGACCGAGCAGGAAGACCCCGTGAAGGTTGAGCGTGAGCTCAATGAGTTCCTGC
>JAPKZR010000097.1 GCA_026393695.1 Actinomycetota bacterium | reverse complement strand
TCGTCCCAACGAGCACTGCGGCGCCCCAAGAGGCGCCGCAGTCTCTGAACATTTTGGTGCTGGAACGCCAGCGGCGTGCTCAGGCGAGCGCTGCCTTGGCGGATGCCACGAGCTTGCCAAATGACTCGATGTCGGTCACGGCAAGGTCGGCGAGGATCTTGCGATCGACTTCGATACCTGCGGCATTGAGCCCAGCAATGAAGCGGCTGTAGCTCATGTCGAACATGCGGCAGCCAGCGTTAATGCGCTGGATCCACAGACGACGAAACTCGCCCTTCTTTGCACGACGGTCACGGAAGGCGTACTGCCCCGAACGCATGACCTGCTCGTTGGCAAAGCGGGCCGAGCGGCTCCGCATGCCGTAATAACCCTTTGCCTTTTCAAGTGTTGCCTTACGGTGCTTACGAGCACCTACCGCACGCTTAACTCTGGCCATGTCGGTATCCCTTCTTCTCTCGGCCCATTGGGGCCGTCGTCAAATCCAATGAGGTCTTCGTCAGTACTAACTGTGTTGAGGTTTAGCGCTCTGCGAGCAGACGCTTGATCTTGCGTGCGTCACCTGGGTGCACGTCGACGGTGCCGTCGAGACGACGGGTACGAGTCGATGACTTCTTCTCGAACAGGTGCTGACGGTTGGCCTGCAGGCGGACAAGTTTGCCGGTGCCTGTCTTCTTAAACCGCTTGGCGGCTGTCTTGCTGGTCTTCATCTTGGGCATACAAATATTCCTTGTTGGGTCCTGAATGGAGGATCTTGTGAGTATCGGCGACGGACTTCCCACCGGGAGTTCGTTGACGAAGTGATCGGTTATCAGACTGCGTCGCCAGCGGCCTCGACCGCTTGCTCTTCAACTACTGGTTCTGGTTCTGGCGCTTGCGTCTGTTCTGGTTGCGAATCTTGGGCTTCGGCCTCAACGGGGAGATCCCCATCGTCAGAACCCGTGTCGGCTGCTTCGTCCGTAGCGGACTTGGCTTCACCTGGCGTGCGTTCCTTTTTGACCGGTGCCTTCTTTTCGGGAGCCAACACCATCGTCATATTTCGACCTTCGAGTCGTGCCTGAGTTTCGACCTTTCCAAGGCCATCTACTTGGGCAATCACAGTGTCGAGAAGACGAGATCCGAGCTCGGGGTGAGCCATCTCGCGACCACGGAACTGCAGTGTCACCTTGACCTTGTGGCCTTCGGAGAGGAATTCCTGCATGTGCCGAACCTTGGTGTCTAGGTCACCCTTGCCGATCTTTGGACGGAGTTTTACTTCCTTGATCGACACATGGATGGTCTTTTTCCGAGATTCTTTGGCCTTTTGCGACTCTTCATAACGGAACTTGCCGTAGTCCATGATTCGGCAAACGGGTGGGTTCGCCAACGGAGCGACTTCGACGAGGTCGAGGTCGAGTTGGCGGGCCATCGAGAGTGCTTCGGGCAAAGTCTTAATTCCGACTTGGCTACCGTCGGCTCCGATGAGGCGTACCTCACGCGCACGGATGCGCTCGTTGTACCGGGGCTCGTTCTGCTGCGGCGTTGCTATGGCTGATCACTCCTGTGCAATGGGCTGTTCTCCCTGTTGGTTGTCGTCGTGTGCCGACGCAAAGCCAAGGTACGAACGAGCCACGCCCTTGCAAGGGTGCGGTGTGTGCGGTGCCATGACCCGGCTCACTGTTGATCTCAGAGCCGAAGCTGCCATGATCGGTTGTGGCCGGGTGGGGGTTGATGACATTGGACAAGTCCGCCGTGCGCCCCACTTTGCCTCAGTTGTAGGCCGTTACACTACCGCACGTGGAGAACGAAACCTCGAATACGCAGGTAGACACCGCACGCGAAGCGATGGAAGACGTACGGCGTCAACTCGCCGAAGTGCCCGCAAGCGTTGTTGTCGCCAATCATGTCATGGGCCTCTATGAGCTCGCAGCCATTCATCTCAGTGCAATTCCACCCGATCTGACCCAAGCGGTGCTTGCCATCGATGCCGTTGCGTGCCTGGTGGAAGGCCTCGGAGACCGGCTCGGCGAAGACGCCGCAACCATGCGTGACGCCCTCGCGAACATTCGCATTGCCTTCGTGCAGATCAAGAACGCGAGCTAAACCGCCCGTAGTTGGCCGATCTCACCCGGTCGCCAGCGCACAACACGCCCTCGGCCGCAAGCAGAGCGCGTTGTTCGGCCTCGCTACCAGGCACCAGACGTCCCATCGAGTTCACAACCCGCCACCACGCCAACGCTTCGTTGGTTGAAGCCAGCAGGTGACCCACATGGCGAGCCAAGCCGGGGTATCCGGCGTCGTGAGCGATGTCTCCATAGGTGACCACTTCGCCTTCGCGCAGCGACCGAATGATGTCGAGCATCCGCCGATCACGATCACCGACCGCGGTCACTGTGATCTGATGTCGCCAGCCTCGTGGCGGCCAAGCTTTGC
>JAPKZR010000285.1 GCA_026393695.1 Actinomycetota bacterium | reverse complement strand
CGCGAGCTCTCGGCGCCGCACCCCAAGCGGCGAGCGGTGAACAGTTCCCATGTGCGGCGACCGCTCACAGCTAGGCTCGGCACCAATGACACCACCACTTGCGGGGAAAGTCGCGCTCGTTACGGGCGCCACGAGTGGCATCGGTAAAGCGATCGCTACTCGCTTCATTGCCGAAGGTGCTGCGGTTGTTGTTGCCGACATCGATGAAGCAGGCGCGGCGTTCTTGGCCGAATTCGATACGGCTCAGGCGGCGTTCATTCGCTGCGACGCGACCAACGAATCTGATGTTGAAGCAGCAGCGCAGTTCGCCGTAGACCGCTTTGGCGGACTCGACATTGCCGTCGCCAACGCCGGCAAGGGCACCTTTGGTCTCATCACAGAACACTCGCTCGACTCGTGGCGCGAGATCATCGATCTCTGCCTCACCGGAGTTTTTCTCACGGTGAAACACGCGGGACGAGTCATGCGCGACGGCGGTTCGATCATCAACATCGCCTCACTCAACGCCATCCAACCGGCCGAGGGTATGGCTGCATATTGTTCGGCAAAGGCGGGCGTTGCGATGCTCACCAAGGTTGCCGCGATGGAGCTCGGGCATCGCCAAATCCGCGTGAACACCATTGCCCCTGGGCTCGTTGAGACCAACGCCACCGGCGCGTTTTGGATGATGCCGGGCATCGTTGAGGAGTTCGTCGAGAACACCACTGTTGGTCGCTTCGCGCAGCCCGATGACATTGCCAACCTCGCCCTTTTCTTGGCGAGCGACCAGTCGAGCTTTGTCAGCGCCGGCTTTCACAGCGTCGACGGCGGTGCCGCCACAAAGCGCTATCCCGACCTGCCCGGCGCCTTTGCGCGGTTGGCCGACAACGCGGGGCTATGACACTGGGCCACGCGTATTGGCGGCAGTTTGTCGCCAGCACTATCTCGAATCTTGGCGATGGAATCAACGCAGCGGCGATGCCGCTCTTGGCAATATCGCTGACCCAGGACAGTCGACTCATCGCAGGCGTTGCGCTGATCATTTCGTTGCCGTGGTTCGTGTTGGCACTGCCGGTCGGAGTTGTTGTCGAACGGTACAACCGCCAGACGCTGATGGTTGCCACCAACGCAGTGCGATGCATTCTCTACGTGGGCCTTGCAATCACAGCGGCCACGGGCATTCTGAATATTTGGTTGCTCTATCTGCTGCTGCTCGGCGTGGGTATTTGCGAAGTGTTGTTCGACAGTTCGGCCCAAGCGTTTCTGCCAGCCATCGTTGACGCCGACCAGTTACCGAAGGCCAACGGTCGCATGTATATGGCCGAGACCATCGCCAACTTCTTTCTTGGTCAGCCGGTTGGCGCAGTGCTGTTTGCTCTTGCCGTCGGAGTTCCGTTTGGACTCGATGCTGCAAGCTTCGCTGTCGCTGCCGTTCTTGTTGCTTCGATTCGAGTACGCCCCGGCGCCCTTCCCACCCCGACGACCGATGCGCCCAACAAGTCATTCGGCGACGAGATCGCCGCCAGCGTTCGGTGGCTCTGGCAGCACCGCTTGCTCCGAACAATGGCCATCATGCTTGGCGCGGCCAACCTCGGCGGCACCATCGGCGTGAGCATCTTCGTGCAGTTCGCGCTCGAGACATTGCACGTAAACGAGCACTGGTACGGCGCGCTCTTGGCGCTGATGGCCCTCGGAGCAGTTCTCGGCGGACTCATCGGCGATCGAGTCGTTCGCCGCTTGGGCCGATCGGCATCACTGCGTGTGAGCTTCATTACATTCGGCCTCGCCGCAATCGGCACAGGCCTCTCGCCGAACTACTGGTTCGTTGCCGTCTTTGCGTTCATCGAAGCGGTGGCCACCATCTTGTGGAACGTGGTGTCGGTCTCAATGCGCCAGCAGATCATTCCGAGCGAATTGTTTGGGCGCATCAACAGCGTCTATCGCTGGATCGGAACCGGGTCTGCGGCCATCGGCGCGCTCATCGGCGGCCAGATCGCGTACTACTTCGATCTGCGCACGCCATTTGTGGTTGGTGGCGCGGTGATACTCGTTGCGTTTGCTTTCGGCGCCCGGCTACTCAGCGATCAACGCATTGACGCTGCGGTTCATGCAACTCCGGCGCCACCATCGATGACATAGGTCTCGCCGGTAATCCAGTTGCCGAGATCGCTCGCCAAGAACGTGGCCAAGTTGGCGATGTCCTGAGGAACGCCAAGGCGGCGCAGCGGTAGGTTTGCGGCCAGCGTGTCGCCGAAGTTGTCGACCAGATGCGCAGCGAAAGCGGTCTGCACTAACCCAGGAGCGATACCCACAACACGGGTAGGGCCGAGCTCGCCTGCGAGTTGGCGGGTGAGGTGAATCAGCGCAGCCTTGGTGAGGTTGTACACACCAAGCGCGCCTTCGGCACGAAGGCCACCGACCGACGCGATGTTCACGATGACGCCGGGATTGTCCTTCATCGAGGCTTCCCAGACGGCCTTGGTCCAAAACAGCGGACCGCGCAGGTTGACATCGAAGGTCTTGTCGTAACGCGATGGATCAACGCCAAGCGTGGGCCCGTAGTACGGATTGGTGGCAGCGTTGTTCACCAAGATGTCGATCTTGCCGAAGCGCTCGATGGTTGCATCGACGCAACGCTGTGCAGCATCGAGATCCCCGACGTTGGCAGCGAACACTGCGGTCTCGCCCGCAATAGTGCTTGCCGCAATTTCGAGCTGATCGTGCTTGCGCGAGCTGAGCATCACCTGCGCGCCCGCAGCCGCATATGACTGCGCTATCGCGAGACCAATGCCTCGTGATGCTCCGGTAACCAGCGCGACCTTGCCTGCAAGCGAAATTTCCATGCCCGCAAGTTAGTCGGAGGCAAGTCCGCCGAACTGCTCTGGAGAGTCATGCGTCAGCACGCTGACGGCAACGCGGCGCACGCGTCGGCCCTCTACTTCGAACGCCGAGAACCGCCAGCCAGCAAAGTCGACGCTCTCGCCCACAGCGGGCACATGCTCGAGGGTGCCGAACAGAAAGCCGCCGATGGTGTCCCAGTCGTCGTCGGGCAAATTGAGTTCGAGCAGATCGTTGAGATCGTCGACCGACATTCCGCCGTCGACCAGATAGTCGCCATTGCTGAGGCGCTCGACCTCTACGTCCTCGGTGTCGTGCTCATCGACGATCTCGCCGACGAGTTCTTCGAGGCAGTCTTCGAGCGTGATCAAACCGGCGATGGCGCCGTACTCGTCGGCCACAAATGCGAGGTGAAATTTCTGGGCCTGCATCTCACGCATCAGGCGGCTCACCGGCTTGTTCTCGGGCACCACGATTGCCAAGCGCACGATCTCGCGCACGGGCGAGGCTCCCTTGCCTTCGCGCTCGAGACGCATCAGGTCTTTGGTGTACGCCAGGCCGATGACATCGTCTTCGTCGCCCTCGCTGAGCACCGGCAACCGACTGACGCCCTTCGCAATAGCAACATCGAGCGCTTCGGTGACCGTGGCATCGAAGTCGACAACCACCATGTCGGGACGAGGCACCATGATCTCGCGGGCCACTGTGTCGCCGAACTCGATCACCGACTCGATGAGCATGTGCTCTTCGGGTTCCACGATTCCTTCGTGAGCTGCGGTCTGCACAATGCCGAGCAGTTCTTGCTCGGAAACGAACGGACCCTTCTCAAGGCCTTTGCCGCGCACGATCACGTTGGTGAGCCAGATCAGGCCCTTCGAGATCCAGCGCAGTGGCGGAAAGGCGACCAGTGCGGCCGCGGGGCGGGCCGTGGCCAACGCCGCGCGCTCGGGATACAACACTGCATACGTCTTCGGAACAGCCTCAGCAAACACGAAGAACACCAACACGTTGATCACCACGCCAACGACGAGACCCCACGTGCCAAACAGATGGTCGAACACAATCGCGGTGAGCGTTGATTGCACGATGGTGCAGGTGAATACCGTGAGCAACAGGGGATTAATCCAACGCTCGGGTTCGCTCACCAACTTCACGAGCACCTTGGCCGACCGGTGGCCCTTATCGACCAGTGAAGCAGCCTTGGGCTTGGTCATACGCGACAAGCCCATCTCGGCGGCCGAGCAGAAGGCCAGCATCACGAGCAATACACCGATAGCGACGAGTCGCCAAACATCGGTTGTGGAGAACTCGTTAGCGATCATGGTGTGGGAGAGTCCTGTCGGAATCCTGTAGGAGCCTCACCGTGCCAGTGAAGTTGTTCGAGTAGGTCGAGTTCGCGACGGCGCATCACGGTTGTCTCTTCGGGTTCGGCGTGGTCGTAGCCCAGCACATGCAAGATGCCGTGCACAACTAACAGCGCTATTTCGTCGTCGAAGGTACCAGCGTGAGTTGGTGCCTGCTGCGCGGCGACTTTGGGACAAATCACGACATCGCCCAACAGCATGGGCATATCGGATGGATCGAGCGGCGCACGATCGGGGCCGCGCGTTGCGCCAGTGGGCGCTGGATTCATGTCGAGGTCGGCAGCATCGATGGGGAACGACAACACATCGGTTGCGCCAGTCTTGCCAAGGAACGACTCGTTGAGTTCGGCAATGTCTTGCTCGGTGATGAAGATGATGGACATCTCTGTGCCGCCACGAATACCTTCGGCAGCCAACACCGCCGAGGCAAGGTTCTGCCAGCGCAGCAAATCGATCGGTAGATCGGTCTGCTCATCAGACACAAACACTTCGGGGTCCACGTTGCCACCAATCTTGCGTCTGCCACCCATTCGCGGCCGGGAAGAATCAGCCACGACGGCCTCGAGACGAAGCGTCGGCTGGACGGCTGGGCACGGTTGCACGTTCGTACGCGGCCACGATGTCGCCAACAATTCGATGGCGCACAACATCGCCCGCGCCAAGGTGCACAAAGGCGAGCCCCTCGATGCCGGTGAGCGTTCGCTCGAGGCCTGCCAAGCCACTGCGGCCATCGGGCACATCGACCTGAGTCGTGTCGCCGGTGACCACAACCTTCGAGCCGAAACCAATACGAGTGAGGAACATCTTCATTTGCTCGGGGGTGGTGTTCTGCGCCTCGTCGAGAATGATGAAGCTGTTGTTGAGCGTGCGGCCGCGCATAAACGCGAGCGGCGCAACTTCGATTGCCTGACGCTCGATGAGCCTCTGCGTGCCTTCGGCTTCGACCATGTCGTAGAGCGCGTCGTAGAGCGGACGCAGATATGGATCGATCTTGGCCATCAGATCGCCAGGGAGAAAGCCAAGACGCTCGCCTGCCTCTACAGCGGGGCGAGTGAGAATGATGCGTTGCACCTGTTTGGTCTGCAGCGCATGCACCGCCATGGCGATGGCCAACCAGCTTTTGCCGGTGCCCGCTGGGCCCATGCCGAACGTAATGACGTTCTCACGGATGGCGTCGATGTAGCGCTTTTGGCCAGCTGTCTTGGGATGCACCGAGCGGCCTTTGGCCCCGCGCATGATGTCGTCGGTGAGCACTTTGCTGGGCAACTCGTGCTGCTTCATCATGTCGATCGAGCGAGTGACCATAGTGCTATCGAGGTGTTGGCCGCGCTGCAGCACGAGCACGAGTTCTTCGAAGAGCTTGGCCACCTGATCGGCTTCGCCGCCGGCAACGCTGATTTCGTTACCCCGAATGACCACGCTGGCCTCGGGGAATGCCTGCTCGATCTGCCGTACGAATTCGTCACGGGTGCCCACGAGCGCAGACATGAGATGTGAACCGGGGACAACAACGGTGACCGTAGTACCGAGAGAGGTCATAGAACCTGGGCCATCAAGACGGTCATCGCCCATACCGTATCGCCGCAGAGGAGCCACAACGCGCACCGCACTGGCCGAGGCAACACCTGTTCTCACTCTTTGTGCTTGGGCGACCACAAATCTCTGGCTTTCCGACGAAACCTTACGTAGGCTCAGCAACGATCACCGCTTGGGCGAGCTCAGCAGTGTAAAAGTAGAGCCGGAAGCAGACCAGTGAGGGCAACGTGGGCGAGACGCAGCGATTCCAGGCGAAAGCGTGGTGGTTTCCGGCACTGACCGCGTGCGCCGCGCTCTTGGCGTTGTTCAGCCACTCGTTCGATCTGCAATTGGTGGCCTATATGGCGGTTGCGATTCAGATCGTTCCCATTGCGTACACCTCGCTCGGTAAGGGCTACATCAACACCGCGCTGTTTCGGGCGATGGCGTTTGTCGGAATCGCCGATGCCGCGACCATCTTCGTAAGGGCCAAATCTGGCAGTGGTACCGCTACACGCATCGCCGCCGAAATCACCATGCTGGTCTGTGCGCTACTGGTGATGGGGGCGATCGCCATCGTGGCCCGCAATCGTTGCGGCCGCGACTTTTGGGGAGTTCTCGCCGACGCTGGAATCGTGGCCCTCGGCAGCTGGCTACTCGGTTGGATTCTGTTGGTGCAACCGCGCGTGGACAAGTTCGACGGCAACACATGGCAAGCCCTCGTCCACAACGGCTACGAACCGCTTGGCTCGGTAGTGCTGTTCTTGCTCATGATCGTGCTGTTCTCCGACACGGTGCGCACGCAAGCCGTTTGGTGGCTCAGCGGGTCCATTGCCTTTGCCGCAGCGGGCAGCATTGCCAACGCACTCACCACCACCGGCAGCTCACGCAACCTTGGCCCCACCGCAATGGCACTCAACATGGTGGGCTACGGCTGCGCCTACGCCGCGATGATGCACCCCAGCATGCGATCACTCACCGAGCGCCAACCCGTTGGTCCGCACCGACCCGTCGCCGGCCGAATCATCATCGCCGCAGCAGCACTGATTGCGCCCATCATGGTGGCGACGGCAACGGTGCCGCATGGCCGCCTCGATCTCGTGGTGCGCATGGTGTCGGTCGGCGCTTTAGCGCTCGTCGTCACCGCACGCGTTGTTTCGGCGGTCCGCGAAAACCGCTCGGCTCAAGTAGAACTCTTGCAATCGGCGCACACCGACTCGCTCACCGGGCTACCCAACCGTGGTCGATTGCTTGAGCATGTCAACGCTGCGTTGCGCGATTCGTGGAAGAGCGAAGCGCATCCAACCTTGTTCTTTATCGACCTCGATCGGTTCAAGAACATCAACGACAGCCTTGGCCACCCTGCAGGCGACGAAGTGTTGTGCACCATTGCGTTGCGTCTTGGCCAGATCGTGCCACAGCGTGCGATTGTGGCCCGCATCGCAGGCGACGAGTACGTGGTGTTCGACCCAGCATCACCATCGGTCGACGATGCAATGAGCCTCGCCGAACTCTTGCTCAACGAACTCCACGAACCGTTGTCGCTGAACGCCGGCGATGTGTTTGTCACTGCCAGCATCGGCGTCGCCAGGCTCGATCCGCAGTCGCACCGCAGCGCCGAACTGTTGCTTCGCCACGCCGACACAGCGATGTACCAAGCAAAAGATCTCGGCCGCAACTGCGTGGCCCTGTTCGACGAATCGATGCACGCAAAGGTCACCCACCGTCTCGCCGTAGAGACCGCATTGTTCCGCGCGCTCGAACGCCACGAACTGCAAATGTTTCATCAGCCAATTCTCGAACTCGCCACTGGCGACGTCGTTGGGTTCGAAGCACTCATGCGGTGGCAGCAAAGCGACGGCACCAACGTGTCGCCAGCCGAGTTCATCCCCATCGCCGAAGAGACCGGCACCATCATCGAGCTTGGTGCGTGGGCACTGCTCGAATCGCTCAACCAATTACGCGGCTGGATCGACGACGGCATCTGTTCGGCGTCCGCATCAATGTCGGTCAACGTGTCGCCACGACAACTCGCCGACCCCAACTTCCCTGCGATTGTCGACGAAGCGCTGCGCCGCTCGAAAGTGCCCGCAGATCTGCTCTGGCTTGAGATCACCGAAGGCATCATGATCTCCGAGCCCGAGTTGGCGTTGGCCTCGCTGCAACGTTTGCGGTCGCTTGGCGTGCGTGTTGCGCTCGACGACTTTGGCACTGGCTACTCGTCGCTGTCGCTGCTACAAAAGTTCCCGTTGCAGCGCGTGAAGATCGACCGCGCCTTCGTCAACGGTGTGGCCGACAATGCCAACGACCGCTCACTGGTGCGCACCATTATCGCCATGGGCTCATCGCTCGGACTCGACATGGTCGCCGAAGGCGTAGAGACCATGCAGCAACTGCGTGTGCTGGGCGAGCTTGGCTGCGCGAAGGCGCAGGGCTATCTGATCAGCCACCCCATTCCGGCCGACGCGATGCGCGGCACCGTGAAAGCACTCGAGCGCCTCAAGCTCTCGACTGTCATTCCCGAGCTCGACTAATCAGCTGTTGGCGTCGCGGCTCAGCGCCGGGTGTGCCGCAATCGCGTCGAGCGCTTCAGGGTTCACGATCGAACCACGGTTACGCACCGCTCGACCGTTCACCGCATCGGCCACGGCCAGCTCAACCAACTTGCCGCTGAACGTACGCGGCAGATCCGGCACGGCCACGACAATTCCAGGCACATGGCGTGGGCTGAGCGCTGCGCGGATGGTTGATTTGATGCGCGCAGTGAGGGCATCGTCGAGCGCCAATCCGGGTGCGAGCTTGACCGCAAGGATGATCTTCACATCGTTGTCAACCGTCTGGCCAAAGGCGATCGATTCGGCAACCTCGGGCATTGCGTCGACCACGCGGTAGATGTCGGCGGTGCCGATACGCACTCCCCCGGGGTTCAACGTTGCGTCGGAGCGCCCGTGGATGACTGCACCGCCGTGCACGGTCCACGAGGCAAAGTCACCGTGTGCCCACTTGCCCTCGAACCGGTCGTAATAGGTGGCCCGATAGCTGCGGCCGTCGGGCCCGTAGGGGTCGTCGTTCCACAGGCCTAATGGCTGCGATGGAAAGGGTTGCGCACATACCAACTCGCCGGGGCCGTCGCCCACGCCGAGCGCATGCGAGGATTCGTCGACGAACTCAACGGACATACCCAACAAGGGTGCTTGGATTTCTCCCGAGTACACCGGCTGCGTGGGCACGCCGCCAACGAAGCTCGCACAGAGGTCTGTGCCGCCCGAGATCGAGGCAAGATGTACATCGGCCTTGATTGATGAATACACGTATTCGAAACCGCGTGGCGACAACGGTGAACCCGTGGAGCAGATGGTTCGCAACGCCGGCAGATCGTGAGCGCCGGCAATGTCGAGTTCGCTGTTGGCCAAGCCGTCGATGAACTTGGCCGACACGCCCAACAACGTGATGCGCTGTTGTTCGGCCATGTCGAAGAGTTGATGCTGCGTTGGGAACATCGGCGAGCCGTCGTACACCACCACGGTTGCTCCCGTGCCGAGCACCGAGGCCAACCAGTTCCACATCATCCACCCGGTGGTTGTGTAGTAGGTGACCACATCGCCGGGCCGGATGTCGCAATGCAGACGATGTTCTTTGGCATGCATCAGCAACACGCCACCAGCGCGATGCACGATGCACTTCGGCTTACCGGTAGTGCCCGAGCTGAACAACACGTACCACGGGTGATCGAACGGCAGTTGCTCGAACTTGAGCGCAGCTCCAAGGTTGGCCTGAAGCACTTCGCTCCATTGCACAAAGCCCTCGGGGCCAGCGTTGGCACCACCAACACAGATTTTCACTCGTGCTGTCGGCAGGCCGTCAGCGATCTCGGCGAGCTTGTCACGGCAATCGATGTGCTTGCCCGCGTAGGTGTATTCGAGGCAGCCGATGAGCACCACTGGCTCAACCTGACCAAAACGATCAAGCACGGCGGGCACGCCGAAATCGGGTGACGCTGAGGCAAACGTGGCGCCGATGGATGCACCGGCCAACATCGCAATGATCGCCTCGGGCCCGTTGGGCACAAACGCCGCGATGCGATCGCCAGTAACCACGCCAGCGGCGCGCAACGCTTGGGCAAGCTGAGCGACCGCGGTGCGAAGTTCGGTCGACGATAACGATCGATCGAGACCTACTTCGTTGTAGGCCACAATCGCTGGCTGGTCGTTGGGGAGATGCGCCAACAGGTTCTCTGCAACGTTGAGACGCGCTTCGGGGAAGAACCGACACGCAGCGAGATTCTGATCTCGTCGCAAGACTTCAGTACCTGGGTCGCCGATGATGTCGCACTCGTTCCAAATCGCGCGCCAGAACTCATCGGACGATTCAACGGACCAGTGATGCAGCGCCGAGTAGTCGAGCGGGTCGATGTTTGCCGCCTCGGCGAACCGAGCGATGTTGGTATCGAGGGCGCGCTCACGCAGTGGGGTCCACAATGCAGCCGCGGCTATGGGATCTGTCACGGCGACAACATAGGCGCTGGCGCTAGGGTCACGAAAGTGTCAAGAGCAACCCGCACCGACCTCGGTGGCAGCGTGAACAATGGTGTCGGCGAGACACTGCTCAGCCTTGTGCACCTCACCGACGCGCACGTGTTAGATGCAGCGTCGCCGGCACGCGGCGAATGGGTAGAGCTCGAGGCGCACGATCCACTATTTCGTCCGTTGCTACATATGCATCGGCCATACGACTCGCTCACCTTGTGGGCGTTGCGCGCCCATGTTGAGCGCATTCGCCAGAACCCATGCCCTGGCGGATCTGATCGACCCTTCGATCTCGTTGTTTCCACGGGCGACAACATCGACAACGCCCAGCGAAACGAACTCGACGCGTATCTCACGGTGATGGCCGGCGGCACCACCGCGCTGAGCGCCGTTGGCAGCCCCCAAGACACCACCACTCGGGCCTTTAGCGAAGCGTGGCCGTTTTGGAATCCCGACGACACCGAACCCCACTTCATCGCCCGCGTGAGCGCTGCGTGCACATCGCTCGGACTCGACCTTGCGTGGACCAGCGTTCCTGGCAATCACGACCTCATGCGCCAAGGCACCGCGCTGAACAACCCTGCGATCGAACGCATCGCGGTTGGCGGAACCAAGTCGCTGCAACGCCCCACCGGCTTTGCCAGCGACAATCCGCTGGCGCTGTTCCTCGATGAGCCTGAGGCGTTCTCGTGCGGCCCCACCTACCTCATCGCAGCGAATCCAGACCGACGCGCCATCACCAAGCGCGAGTGGATTGAAGCCCACATCGCACGCGGCGCGTTGGGCTACGCGGCCGACAACGTGAGCGCTGATTCGACCGACACCATCATCGACACCGAGCATGTGCGGTTGATCTTGATCGACACCAACCACCCCGAGGGCGACTACCAAGGCAGCATCGACACGCAGCAACTCGCGTGGCTCGAACAGCAACTCGCCGAGGTCGATCAGCAGCCGGGTCGTGTGGCCATCTTGATGAGCCATCACGGCGCCGACACATTGATCAACGAGCGGGGCCACAACGCCGATCGCCACCTCGCCGCCGACATGCTGGCCGTGGTTCATCGGCATCGCTGTGTGGTCGCGTGGCTGGTGGGCCACCGGCACTTCAACCGCATCGAACCACGCCCGGGACCCAACGGTGGCTTCTGGGAAATCACGACGTCGTCGATTATCGATTGGCCGTCGCAGACCCGAGCCATCGAGCTAGTGCGCCATACCGACGGCTCATACGAGATCGTGAGCGCGATGCTCGATCACAACGAAGCAGCGGGCGGCCTCGCCGCATTGCACCACGAACTTGCTTACGGCTTTCGCACACCGAGAGCTGCCGAATACATGGCGGGTCGAGATATCGACACCAACGTGCGCCTGGTGCTACCCCAGCGTTGAGTTGCCCAGCGCAACACGGCGCTCGCGCATGCCTCGCTCGAGCATGCGGATTCGTGAGTGCAGGTCGTCGCGTTCGGTGTAGCCACCGCGAAGATGCCGTGGACCACCAGCATCGGTGAACTCGCTACGGGCGTGCAAGGCGCGGCGATTATCGAACGCCACGAGATCGCCTGGCTCAAACCGAGACCGCAGCTGCAGGTCTTCGCGATATGTCATCTCGAAAAGGCGGCGATACGCGGCGTATGCCTCTTCGACTTGTTCGAAGGGAAGGTCGAGCGGGGCTCGCAGCCAGTTGCCAACACGCATTTCGGTCACTGTGCCAGACGCATCGGTGACGATGATGGGCGACCGCCAGCGATAGTCGGTGACCTTGGCGCTGTTGGCCCAGTCGAACGGTGTTGTGGTGAGCGTGCGGTACTCGCTGGGGTATTGCTCACGCATCAGTTCGGCGACACGGAAGCCGTCGACCAAGATGCTGTCGCCGCCAATGGCCTGGTTCTCGATGCAGTGCAGGAACTGCAGACCCGGCTGATACTCGCGGGTGGGCAGGTCTACATGGGGCGGCAACGGCAACGCCGTGTTGGCATTGGTTACTGGATTTGGTTCGCTGCGCACATCCCAGAACAGACCGAAGTTCGTGTCGCGGGCGATACCGATGCGGCCGATGACATGAGTAATTGCTTCGTCGGTGCACGGCACATTGCGCAAGCGGGTGGCGCCATAGGTGCGCAGCGCAACCAGCCATTCGTAGAGCGCAGCGTCGTCGCTCAGAACGGCTGGGCCATCAAACGTTGGCGGCTCACGCAAGGTGGTTGAGTCCCATGTGATGCGCTGCACAACGCGCTCGGCACGCGCCTCGGCGCTGTAGCAATTGGCGCGCAGCCAACCGGTGTGGAACTCGCTGGCGTGGTCGCCCTCGGACCACAGCACCAACATCGACCCATCGGCCGTGACCGACACTGCTGCAGGATGAACGTCGGGCGCCACCGTGACCAGTTCGAAGGTCTGCTCTTTGGTGACCTGATGTATGCACTGAACGCATGGGCAGTTGTCGCGTAGCCACATGTTATGAAAGCGACTCACCCGGCCGTCGGACCACGTGACATGGACCGCACCTCGCTCGGCCGTGGCCGCGCTGATCGTGAAGTCGATGGGATAGGTGTCGAAGTCAGGTGTAAGAGCCATGCCGAACCGTTTCTCTAAGACCAAGTGAGGCTGAACGCGTGCAGATGATGCGACCATAGCCCGCCGTTTTCTAGCTCGGTGTAATGTTCCACACGCTCTGCGGAGGCCGCAGGCCAGATCACCGATGAGGACGTAGACAATGAATTGGGACGTATTCGTAACCTGCGCCATCACCGGAGCAGGCGACACCACCTCAAAGAGCCCGCATGTTCCGGTCACTCCGCAGCAGATCGCCGAATCGGCCATCGATGCTGCTCGGGCTGGCGCCGCCGTGGTGCACATCCACGTTCGCAACCCTGAGACCGGCGTTGGCGTTCGCGACACCGAGCTCTACGCCGAAGTCGTCGAGCGTGTGCGCGCCGCCGATGTAGACGTTGTGATCAACCTCACTGCCGGTATGGGCGGCGACCTCGTGCTCGGCTCCGGCGAGAATCCTCTGCCGCCGAACCCCGATGGCACCGACATGGCCGGCGCAACTGAGCGCCTCAAGCATGTGCGCGCGCTGCTCCCCGAAATCTGCACGCTCGATTGCGGCACGATGAACTTCGCCTCGGGCGGCGACTACATCATGGTCAACACCCCAAGCATCCTGCGCGAGATGGCCCGCCAGGTACAAGCACTCGGCGTGCGCCCCGAACTCGAAGTCTTCGATACCGGACACCTCGTGATGGTGAAAGAGATGATCCGCGACGGCCTGCTCGATGATCCCGTGATGGTGCAGTTGTGCATGGGCATCGCGTACGGCGCGCCCGATGACGTGACCTCTTTGATGGCCATGGTCAACCTGTTGCCCCCCGGCTCTGTGTTCTCGGCGTTCTCCATCGGCCGCATGCAGATTCCGTATGTCGCAATGGCAGCGCTTGCGGGCGGCAACGTGCGCGTTGGGCTCGAGGACAACCTCTATCTCGGTGCCGGACAACTCGCCACCAACGCCGAACTCGTCACGCGCGCCGTCGACATCTTGGGCGGCATGAACGCCAAGATCATGTCGGCACAAGCCGTGCGCGACAAGCTGCAGTTGGTGAAGCGATGAGCCCGATTCCTGGGCTCAACACCGTTGGCCTGTTGGGCGGCGGCGTCATTGGCGGCGGATGGGCCGCACGCTTTTTGCTCAACGGTGTCGATGTGGTCTTGTACGACCCAGACCCCGAAGCGCCACGCAAGGTCGAGGCTGTCATCGCCAACGCTCGGCGCGCCTACGCCAAGCTCACGATGGCTCCACTTCCGGTTGAGGGCACATTGCGTTTCGTGGCCACTCCCGAAGAAGCCGTTATCGGCGTTGACTTCGTGCAAGAAAGCGCACCCGAGCGACTCGACCTCAAGCAATCGATTCTGCAGCGCGCCAGTGCCGTGGCCGATCCGTCGGTGGTCTTCGGCTCATCGACATCGGGCATCTTGCCCACCCAGATTCAGACCGGCATGACCCACCCCGAGCGTCTCGTGGTGGGTCATCCGTTTAACCCGGTGTACCTGCTTCCACTGGTCGAGATCTGTGGCGGCGACGCAACATCTACCGCTGCCAAAGAGCGCGCCGCCGAGGTGTACACGTCCATTGGTATGCGTCCGCTGATGCTGACCAAAGAGATCGATGGATTCATCGCCGATCGCCTGCTCGAAGCGGTGTGGCGAGAGGCCCTGTGGCTCATCAACGATGGCATCGCCACCGCTCAACAAATCGACGATGCAATCCGTTTCGGCGCCGGTCTGCGCTGGAGTTTCATGGGCACGTTCCTCGTGTACCGCATCGCTGGCGGCGAGGCCGGAATGCAGCATTTCCTTGCTCAGTTCGGGCCCACGCTGCAGTGGCCTTGGACCAAGTTGATGGATGTCCCCGACCTCAACCAAGAGCTCATCGACACCATCGTTGCGCAATCAGATGACCAGGCAAACGGAAGCACCATCCGCGAACTCGAAGAGCTTCGCGACGATTGCCTCGTGTCGGTCATGCAAGGTCTGCGCACTGTTGGCTACGGCGCCGGAGAGGTGCTCGCCGACTTTGAGCGCGCACTGTTCGATCGCGCTCCTGCCCCAGCAGTGGCAGCCGACTCGGCTCAGCCACTCAAGGTGCACGAGATTCGCATTCCTACCGAGTGGGTTGATTACAACGGCCACACCAACGACAGCCGCTACGCGCAAATGTCGGGCGATGCTGCCGATGCCTTCTTGCGCTACCTCGGCGTCGACGCCGACTACTTGCGCGGCGGCCACAGCTATTACACCGTCGAGAGCCACATCACCTATGTGGCTCAGTCGCACGCTGGCGATGCTGTGTACGTGACATCACAGGTCATCAGCTACGACGAAAAGCGGCTGCACTTGTTCAACCGCATGCATCGCGCCGACGACCACACGCTCATCTCAACGGGCGAGCACATGTATCTGCATGTCGACACCGTTGCCGGCAAAGCCGTGGCGGCTCCACCCGAGATGATCGAGCGCATTGCCGCAGCGGCCAACGCGCAGACTCACCTCGAGCGTCCGACACAGGCCGGACGCTTTGTGGGCGCTCCGCGCTAGGTCGCTCCCGTAATCGCAAACACCGTTGCTGGCGACGCCGGCAAGTGATCGACAAGTGTGATCACCAGATCATTGCCATCAACGCGATGTGGAAGGGCGCGGCTGTTGCCCAGCATGGTCACAACCGAACCGGCGCTCACTGACACGTCGGCCAGACGAAGCTCGCCCGAGGGTCCGCCCTCGACACAGGCATACACAGTGTCGCCGTTCATGGTGTAGCGGATCTCGCGACCATCGTCGGTGACCCCGGTCTGGATACGCCACGTGCGGGTGCCGTAGATGGCATCACCATTCACGCGGAGCCACCAGCCCAGCGCGACGAGTCGCGCCGCTTGGGCCATAGGAATCTGACCGTCGGCGGTCGGGCCCACGTTGAGCAACAGGTTGCCGCCGCGGGCCACGATGTCGACCAGCATCCAGATCAATTCGTCGACCGAAGGCATCGTTGCCTCGGTCTCCATACGGTTGTATGCGAACGAACGACCAACGCCGCGACACACTTCCCACTTGCGGTCGTCCGAGGCCTTGGTCGAGTACTCGGGGGTGGCGATGTCGGCGTGCAGTTGGCCCGAACGCACCGCGATGATGTTCCAACGATCGTTCACGAT
>JAPKZR010000283.1 GCA_026393695.1 Actinomycetota bacterium | reverse complement strand
TGCCTCGGCGCCGGCAATGGCTCGAAGCACGAAACCTGCCGCGACAGCAACGAGGTCTACCACGGCAATGTGTTTCCAAATGGTGCTGTAGGTGGTGGTCAGCACTACGTAGATCACGCACACCACGCCCGCTTGCCAGCGCGTGGCAAACGCAAGCGCGGGCCCGGCGATAATCAACAATGTGCCCAGCACACGCGCTAGGCCGATGGGCAGGGCTCCACTTGCGATGGGCCGATTACGTTTCTTTGGATGAGCGCGATCAGCCTCGACATCGAGGATGTCGTTCCAGTAGTAGGTGCCGCTGCTCGCAAGGCAAAAGGCCGCCAAGATCACCAGCGCTTGAACCAGTTCATGTGAGTGCGACAACACTCCGGCTGCGCCAGGGGCAGCGAACACCAAGATGTTCTTGAGCCACTGCTTGGGGCGGGCTTCTTTGATGATGGCGCGGATCATGACAACTCTTCTGGAACTGCGGACAACTGAGAATCCTTCACAAGGAACGAGTGATGCGCCGCAGCCAACAGCTCGCGGTCACCTGTGCTGTCACCATACGCCCAGAGGTCGACGTTCTCGATGTTCATCTGCGCCAACCAATCGCTCAATCGGCGCATCTTTTCGGGTCCACGACAATTGGCCCCGACGAGTTCGCCGGTGTAGCGGCCACCTTCGCCAATTACGACCTCAGTGCATAACACTGCGTCCACTCCGAGCATTGCCCCGAGCGGATGCAAGTACGAGCCAAGCGACGCGGAAACCAACACCACTCGATGGCCTTGTTGACGATGCCACTCAAGCCGCTTGGGTGTGTCAGCGCGCAACAATTGCGCATGCACACGTTCGGCGAACGACACGCCAAGCGCGCGTACCGAATCAGCGTCTCGATTGGCGTAAGCGGCGCGTACCGCAATGGCCTTGAAGCGATCTCGATCGCGTTTCACGAGTGCGGCCGTGCACGCAACGGGGCGCCCCACGATGGCAACTGCCAGACGCGTCCGGCCAACCAGCAACTCAAGAAATGGCACAACGCAATCGCGTGTGGTGAGGGTGCCGTCTACATCGAACGCAGCAACCGTGATCATTCGCCACCACGCATCGACTCAAGCGCCAACCAAAAATCAGGCCAACTCTTCGACACCACTGCAGGATCATGCACCCGCATTCCGGGGATGCGCAGACCCATCACAGCGAACGACATCGCCAATCGGTGATCGTGGTGAGTGTCCAGCGCAGCGCCGCCCACGAAGCCTGGCTGCACGCGTAATCCGTCGTCGAGTTCTACGGCATCGATACCGCATTTGCGCAGTTCGGCAACGAGGTCGCCAAGCCGGTCGCTCTCTTTAGCCCGAATGAATCCGACGCCGGTGATCTCGGTAGGCGACGAAGCAAAGGGTGCAATCGCTGCAAGCGTTGGCACGAGATCAGATAAGTCGGCCATGTCGATGGTGATACCGGTCAACTCTGCGTGGCGCGACACCACCGTGCCACCCGCTCCACGCTCGACTGCGCAACCCATTGCAGCAAGCACATCAACAAACGCAGCGTCGCCCTGCAGGGCATCGTTGCCAAGGTCAGGGACGCGAACACTGCCGCCACAAATAGCTGCTGCAGCAAATGGATAACTCGCCGAACTCGCGTCGGGCTCGATGTCGTAGCTGCACGCCGAGTACCGACCTGAGGCAACAGTGATGACCGTGTCTGAAACGATCACATCGGGCACGCCAAAGCTCTGCATCACCGCTGCGGTGATTGCCACATACGGCCGCGACACCAGCGGCGTGGTGAGTTCAATGCGCAATCCCCCAGCAAGGTACGGGGCGATCAGCATCAATGCCGTAATGTACTGGCTGCTGATGTCGCCGGGCATCTGCACTGTGTTCGTAGCCGTGGCATTGCGGTCAGGGTCGGCCGCATCAGGTGCGCCGAGCCCTTCGATGACCACCGGCAGATGGCCCCACTCGCCACCGGGTTGCACCGACACGCCAAGCGACGCCAACGCATCGTGCAGCGGACCCATCGGGCGAGCGCGCAGCGGAGCAAGGCCGTCGATTTCGTAGCGACCAGAGCCAAGCGCACACACCGCAGTGATAAAGCGCGACGTAGTTCCCGCCAACTGCGCGGGCAAGGTCATTGGCCCGTCGCGCAAGACGGCGCCGGTGCCGAGCACCGTCACCTCAGTCAATTCAGGTGCTGACACGGTCACGCTGGCTCCAAGCAGCGACACGCACTCAAGCATCGCTGCGGTGTCGTCGCCGCCGGGAACATTGCGTAGCACTGACTCGCCATCGGCCAACGCAGCGCACACCAGAGCGCGGTTCGCGATGCTCTTGCTGCCCGGCACCCGAACGACTGCATCGAGAGGACGATCCACGTGTTGCACGTGGTACACGTCGCTGAACGAGCCCATCAGTCGAGCCGTTGGATTGCGGGGCGAAAGCCGCGAGCGACCAGACCGCCCCGAAACAGATCGGCCGAATTCACATCGATGAGCACAATCGCAACGCCGCGATTGCCCTCGACGCTATGCACCACTTCGAAGCTGGCGATGTTCACGCCAAGCTCGGCTGCGAGCGTAAAGACCTCGGCGGCAGCACCGGTGCGGTCAGGAATTGGGATGCGCACTTCGGCGAGTTCGTTGGGTCGCATGCCACGTGTGGGCAAATTGGCGCGAGCATCGCGCGCCCGACGCAAGCGCTCGTGAAGAGCGGCCCTGTCATCGTCGCGAATGATCTCGCGCATGCGTCGCAGTCCGTCGATGAGCCCATCGAGGCCACCGAGAATTGCTTCGCGGTTCTCAGCGCAAATGTCGAGCCAGATTCCGGGGTGTCCGCTGGCAATGCGGGTCATATCTCGAAAGCCACCCGCAGCAAGTCGCAGCAACGCTGCGTGCTCTTCGCCGCGCTCCGATGCCAAACCCATCAACGTGGCTGCCGCGAGGTGCGGCACATGGCTCACCACGGCAACAACTTGGTCGTGGCGATCTGCACTGAGGGCCACAACATCGGCACCAAAGTCGGCCGCAATCGATGCCAAGGTGGCAAAGGTCGAGTCGGCCGTACTTGCCGTTGGGGTGAGCACCCACACGGCGCCAGCGAACATGGTGGCGTCGGCTCCGTCGAGGCCTTCGAGTTCGCTGCCCGCCATCGGATGACCGCCAACAAAACGAGGATCCTCGATGGCCGCCACAATGGCGCCCTTCACGCTGCCAACGTCAGTGACGATGCCGGTGGTTGCGTTCAAACAGCGCTGAACCTGGTCGGCAATCGTGAGCACCGGCGTGGCTACAAACGTGACATCTGAGTCGGCGCACATGGTCTGCTCGTCGATAGCGCCAATCGCCATAGCGCGGTCGACGCGCCGTTGATCGTTGTCTTCACCGTGCACATACCAGCCCCGCTCGCGCAGGGCGAGGCCGACGGAGCCACCGATAAGGCCGAGGCCCACGATGTTTGCGCGTCGCTGAGTGGTCACGGGCGTCGATCGTAGCTGCGCGGCATACCGGCGACTGATTCAACAACTTGGCGCACCTCGTCGAGCGTGAGCTCTCGCCATTCGCCCGGCGCCAACGACGAATCACGCAACGGACCAATACGCACGCGCACGAGTCGTTGCACAGGGAAGCCCACGGCTTCACACATCCGTCGAACCTGCCGATTACGACCTTCGTGGATCGTGATGCGCAACAGCCCAGGACTGAGCTGGCTGGCCTTGGCCGGCGCCGTGATGCCGTCTTCAAGTTCGATGCCTTCGCGCATACGGTGCAGCACCTTGCCGGGCACATTTCCGTTCACGTAGGCCAGGTATTCCTTCTCGACACCGTGGCTCGGGTGAGCGATTCGGTTCGCAAGCTCACCATCGTTGGTGAGCAACAGCAAGCCCTCAGTATCGGCGTCGAGACGACCAACCGAGAACACTCGCGGCTCATCGGGAACCAACTCGGTCACCGTTGGTCGACCCTGCGGGTCGCTGGCAGTGGTGATCACGCCGACAGGTTTGTTCAGCAGGTAGTACACCAGGTCGGGCCGCAACCCAATCTGCACGCCGTCGACCTCTACCGTGTCGACCTCGGCATCAACGCGACGGCCGAGCACCGCAACCTCGCCATTCACCGTGACCCGGCCTTCGGCAATCATGTCCTCGCAGACTCGGCGGCTGCCCCAACCGCGCAGCGCCAGTACTTTCTGCAAGCGCTCACCAGTTGCCATCGCGCGCTGGTCTGCCCATTGTTCCCACAACGGCTTTTCGATCTCACGCTCGCTCATTGTGAGAGTGTCTCGTCGCCTGGCAGCGTTGGCGTGTTCGCCCGCAACTGCTTGGGGTCGGCGCCCGGGGCGCGCAGCCCATGCTCGAGCGCCTCGACCACATCGGCACCAGGCACGAACTCGGCCAATGCAGGAAGGTCGGACAGCGTGTTCAATCCAAGCTTTTCCAGAAACTGCGGTGTGGTGCCGAACAATGCTGCTTGCCCCGGACCCGGATCGGTGGCCACTTGGGTGACGTAGCCGCGCGCCGACAGCGTGCGCAACACTCCATCAGGATCGACGCCACGAATCGAGGCGATCTGGCCGCGCGAGATCGGCTGCTTATAGGCGACGATTGCCAACGTCTCTAAGGCCGCTCCGCTCATGCGCGCGCGTTGACCATCGAGCAAGAATCGCTCCACGTATGGCGACAGATCGGGATGCGTCTGGAAGCGCCAGCCACCCGCCACCTTGGCGAGCTGGAACCCATGTCCAGCCTCGTCGTATGCGGCCGCTAACCGAAGGCACAGCTCGTTCACTACAGCAAGTGGCTGCTCTAGCAACTGAGCGAGCTGCTCGGCAGGAACGGGCTCGGTGGCCACAAGCACGATCGCCTCGATAGCGCGAACAACGTCGGCATCAAGCACCTTCTCAGGCGCGGCCTCAAAGGAGTTATCGAATGGTTCGTCGGACATGATCAGCCTTCGTAGTCGTCGATTGCAATTGAGCCAGCCGACACGGACATGCCGTCGGCTAGCCACACGATGTCGATGTCACCAAATCGCTCGGCCTGATCGAGTTCGACCATCCCCTGCTTGAACAGTTCGAGCAAGGCGAGAAACCGCACGATCACTTCAAGGCGATCGACCAGACCGTTGGTCAACCGGCGGAACGAGATGCGGCCCACGCGTGGCAGTTCGTCGATGAGTTCGATCATCGCATCGGAAACACTGGCCTTCACCGCCGACACGTGGAACAGATCAACCACTGGAGTGGGCTTTGGCGTCACCGCACGCATGTACGCGTTGTAGATCTGGCGAGCCTTCATGCCCTCAAGCAGGTCTGGTACCAGCGCTATGAATCGTTCGTCGGGGCCAACTGCACGAGCAAACGACAGGTCTGCATCGTCGGCAAGCGACGAGAACACAGCAGCGACATCTTTGAAGGTCTTGCACTCGAGCAATCGAGCCAACAGCAGATCGCGCTCTTCCCACAACGAGAACTCTTCGTCGAGGTCAACGTTGTCTCGGCCCGGCAAGAGTCGGCGGGCCTTGAGTTCAACCAAGGTCGATGCAATCAACAAGAACTCTGTGGCGAGATCGAGGTTGATTTCCTGCAGCTTGTCCACCTCGGCCAAATAGGCAGCCACGATGGTGGTCAACGAGACCTCGTAGATGTCGACCTGCTCACGAAGAATCAAATGCAGCAACAAGTCGAACGGACCTTCGAACACCGGAGTGGAAACGTCGTAGGTCACGGCGCCACTTTACTTGGCCTAGCCAACAATCAAAGAGACCGATGCGGCCTCGTTTCGTTAGCCTTGCGACGTGACCCGCGCACTTTCGTTTATCCAACCAACCGGCGATGTCCATCTGGGCAACTTTCTCGGCGCCTTGAACCAGTGGACCCTCGGCCAACACGACGTCGATGGCTTCTACGGCGTCTGCGACCTGCATGCCCTCACCGTCACCGACACCCCCGGCGTCATTGGCCAGAACACGGTCAAGCTGGCCGCCATGCTGTTCGCCATCGGTCTCGATCCCGATGTCTCCACGGTGTTCGTGCAGAGCCACGTCCCTGAACACGCGCAGCTCGGGTGGGTGATGGAGTGCATCGTCAGCTTTGGCGAACTCAGCCGGATGACGCAGTTCAAAGACAAGTCAGCAAAGCGCGAAGGCGAATTCATTGCTGCCGGGCTCTTCACGTACCCCGCACTCATGGCCGCCGACATTTTGCTCTACGACGCCAACGAGGTTCCTGTGGGCGACGACCAGCGTCAGCACATCGAGATCACCCGAGATATTGCGATTCGCTTTAACAGCCGTTTCGGCGACACATTTGTTGTGCCAAAGGCCGTGATGCCCAAGACAGGCGCTCGGGTGATGGACCTACAAGACCCGACGTCGAAGATGAGTAAGTCAGCCGCCACCGATAACGGGCTCATCTACATGCTTGACGACCCAGCAGCCATCCTCAAAAAGTTCAAGCGAGCGGTCACCGACAGCGACTCTGAGGTGCGCTACGACCGCGAGAACAAGCCCGGCATCAGCAACCTGCTCGAGATTCAGGCCGCAGCAACTGGCCGCTCACCCGAAGTCATCGCCGCCGGTTACACCCAATACGGTCCGCTCAAAGTAGACACGGGCGAAGCCGTCATCGAGCTGCTGCGCCCGATTCAGGCTCGCTACAACGAACTGATGACCGACCGCGCTCAGCTCTCGGCGTTACTCCGCATCGGCGCCGCCAAGGCACGCGCCACAGCAGCCGCCACGCTCGAGCGGGCCTACAGCAACATCGGATTCTTGCCGCTCTAGGTCACCCGCTGCAGCTAGACGTTGTCGGCGCGACGCAGCGCCGCCAATGCATCCACTCGTTGCGTCGTGCCATCGAGCAGCGACAGCGTCGCAGCCGCCGAGCCTGCCGCTCGGAGCAACTCGATTCCGATCTGCTCATGATCGTGATAGATCCGAAACGAGCGCGTACGAGGGCCAACAACGGTGGCAAGCACACGACCAAACGTGCCGAGGTGCACCGACACCTTGCCGATGTCGTGCAGCAGCGCCCCAGCCATTTCGTCACGTGGCGATTCACTGAAGTCGGCCGAAAACCTTCGGGCCACGTCAATGCTGTGGCGTTGATCGGCGTTGCCGAGCTGTTTCCACAGCGCAGCCTCCCCCTCGAGCAAGAATCCAAGCGCCCACGCTTGGTCGCTGCTGCTTGGGGCGCGTCGAGACACTGCCCCAAAGAATCGGCGTGACAGGTGAGGAAGTTGAGACATCCACGAGCTCATGCGGCACCTTTGCGTGCCCGGGGGTGCGAGTCTCGATACACCTGCCACAGCCGCTCCTGGGACACCTTGGTGTACACCTGCGTGGTGCTGATCGAGGCATGACCCAGCATTTCTTGGACGATGCGTAGGTCGGCGCCGTGGTCAAGCAAATGTGTGGCACACGAATGTCGCAGCACATGCGGAGAGAGCCGATCACCAAAGCCGCACAGGTCGCCGTATTGGCGCACCACAAGCCAGGCCGACTGGCGCGACAACCGAGCGCCGCGATGGTTCAAGAACAATGCCTCGGCGTCGCCTTTGCGCGCCCAACGCAACGGTTCCATCGCCGCTCGCCCACTTGGCGCGAGCCATTGGCGCAGCGCCTCCCCGGCAGCGCGCCCAAATGGCACGATGCGCTCTTTCGAGCCCTTTCCAAACACGCGCACCAACCCAGAGTCGACATCGATATCGCTGAGCGATAAGCCGACGACCTCGCCAATTCGAGCACCCGTGGCATACAAGAACTCAATCAAGGCCCGGTCTCGACGCGCCACTGCATCATCTCCCAGCACCGAATCGAGCAGGGTCAGCACCTCGGCTTCACTGAGCGGATGCGGAATGCCAGCTGGCACCTTGACACCATCGAGGTCGGCCGTTGGATCGTCGGCACGTAGGCCCTCCTCAGCGAAGAAGCGGTGCATCATCCGTATTGCGGCCAACTGGCGCGCCACGCTCGATGGCGCTGCGCCGCTCGCCCGCCGCGAACCAACGAACTGAACCAGTGAGCCAGCCGTAACGGTGAGCACTGTCGAGCCCTGCTTGCTGAGCCATTGCACATAGCCGTTCACGTCGCGGCGGTACGCCAGCAGCGTATTCTCAGACCTGCCGCGCTCTGTAGCCATCCATGTCAGGAATTCCTCGGCCTCGAGCGGCAGATCCGAGTTCATCAGCCGCCAGCCCCGAAATCGCCCCGAAGCAACTTGCGCTCCACAAGCAGCAACCCAATGATGCTTTTCGCATCGCGGATCTCTCCCCGATCGATCATCTCGATGGCTTCTCCAAACGGCACGTGCACGACCTCGAGATGTTGCTCTTCGGGCCCGTGTAGTTCTTGGGGCACCACGCTGAGATCGGTGGCCACAAACAGATGCAGCACCGAGTCGGTCATGCCTGCCGAGGGATAGAACTCGGTCAGCGGCTCAAGTCGACCAGCACTGAGTCCCACTTCTTCAACGAGCTCGCGATACGCCGTGACCTCGGTGGGTTCGTCGGCTACATCGCGCATCCCCGCTGGGATCTCCAAGACGTACGCGTCGTAGGCGCCGCGATACTGACGCACCATCACCACCGAAGCGTTTCCCTCAGCATCAAACATGAGCGGTACTGCCGCCACCGCACCCGGCGAGCGAACGACATCACGTTCGAAACGTGTGCCGTCTGGAGCCTCAAACGATGCGACCGCTACGTGCCAGATATAGCCCTGATGGACGAGCGAATCACCGAGGTGTCGGAAGCCGCTCACGCGACGATCGGGGTCTCCGCCGGCACGCCGAAATCGGCAGGCTGCACGTTGGCCGACGTGCGCTGAGCGCGACGCTGCAACGCTGCTGCGATCAGATCGCGGAACAGCGGATGGGCCCGATCTGGGCGACTCTTGAACTCAGGGTGCGCCTGCGTTCCCACCCAGAACGGATGGTCGACCAGCTCGATGAACTCAACCAGGCGCTTGTCCGGCGATGTGCCCGAGCACAAAAAGCCCGAAGCCTCGAACCGGTTGCGGTAATTCGAGTTGAACTCATAGCGATGACGATGGCGTTCGCTCACGACGGCTTCGCCATACGCCTGATGAACCTTGGAGCCAGGTGTCAGCACGGCGTAATACGCGCCGAGGCGCATCGTGCCGCCCTTGTCGCTGATGTCGCGCTGCGCCACCATCAGGTCGATCACTGGATAATGCGTCGTGGTGTCGAACTCGGTGGAGTTGGCATCGGCCATGCCTAACACGTGACGGGCGAACTCAATGGTCATCACCTGCATTCCAAGGCACAGGCCGAGGCATGGAAGTAGCTCTTCACGCGAGTACTGAGCTGCGGCAATCTTGCCTTCGATACCACGGGTGCCGAAGCCGCCCGGAATGACCATTCCATCAAGATCGGCGAGGCGACCAGCGGCCAGCAGGCCCTCTACTTCTTCGGCCTGAATCCAGTCGATCTCCACCTTGGCGCCATGTTGGAAGCCAGCGTGACGAAGGCTCTCCGCCACCGAAAGATAGGCATCCTGCAGATCGACGTACTTGCCAATGAGACCGATCTTCACCGGGGTTTGCGCCGCTTCTACGTTGGCGACAACTTTCTCCCAAGGACTCATGTCGAGCGGAGCGTCGATCTTCAATACTTCGCAGACCACAACATCAAGACCTTCGTCGTGCAAGATCAGCGGCAGCTCGTAAATGTTGCGGGCGTCGGCCGCATTCACCACGGCACGCTCGTCTACGTCGCACAGGTTGCTGATCTTGCGCTTCAGGTTCAGGCTCAAGGGCTCTTCGCTGCGGCACACGATCACGTCGGGCTGGATACCGCGGCTGCGCAGTTCAGTAACGCTGTGCTGAGTTGGCTTCGTCTTTTGCTCGCCACTTGGCCCGATGAACGGCACCAACGTGACGTGCACGTAGCACACGTTGTCGCGGCCAACTTCTTTACGGAACTGACGAATCGCCTCGAGGAACGGCAAGATCTCAATGTCGCCAACGGTGCCACCCACTTCAGTGATCACGACGTCGACATCATCGGTAGCGAGGCGCTTGATGCGTCGCTTGATTTCGTCGGTGATGTGCGGAATGACCTGCACAGTCTTTCCGAGATAGTCACCACGGCGCTCAGCTGCCAGTACGGCTTGATAGATGCTGCCTGTAGTGGCGTTGCTGTTGCGGCTCAGTGGCTCGTCGATAAAGCGCTCGTAGTGACCGAGGTCGAGGTCGGTCTCGCCGCCATCATCGGTCACGAACACCTCGCCGTGCTCGAACGGGTTCATCGTGCCCGGATCGATATTGATATACGGATCAAGTTTCTGCATGGTGACCCGAAGGCCACGCATCTTCAGCAAACGACCCAGTGATGAACCGGTGAGTCCCTTACCCAGTGAACTGGCAACTCCACCAGTCACGAAAATATGCTTGGGCATGAATACGGCCTCCCGTCAGCGACAACCACGACGGAAGATCATCGTAACGCGAGTCACCACCCTGAGACCTCATTGCGCGCCCCGACTGACCTGCGCATTCACAAATCACTTGTTGAGCCGGCGACGACCGAGCAGTTCGACGGCGTGATCTCGCGCCGACTTGCTCTCTGCCATGCCCGACAACATGCGCGCTACCTCGTCGATTCGAGCGTCGCCGCTGACAACAGCGGCAGTCGCAAAGGTCTGGCCATCGACCACGTCTTTGCGCACCACGATCTGCGAGGTAGCACATGCCGCCACCTGCGGCAGGTGCGTCACCACCAGCACCTGATGACGATCGCCAAGGTTGGCGAGCGCTTGGCCCACCGCCACAGCAGCGGCTCCGCCAACGCCGGCATCGACCTCGTCGAACACCAACGTGCTCGGGTCCTCGGTTAACACCAAGCGCAACGCCAGCATGCTGCGCGCCAATTCGCCGCCGCTCGCCACCCGAGTGAGCGAGAGCAACGGCGAGCCCGGGTTCGCGGCGAGCAAGAAGCTCACATCGTCACCTGGGTCGTCACCCACCTGCACCACCACATCGGCGTGAGGCATCGCCAACTCACGCAGGTTGTCGCGCACCGCCGCAGAAAGACGCGGTGCAGCGCTGCGGCGCGCCGCGCCAACGGCTGCCGCTGCGACGGCTTCGTCCGCAAGTGCCACGATGCGGTCGCGCTCAAGCGCATCGGCACGCGCTTCGTAACTCTCAAGTTCGTCGAGTCGCTCGCTGATGTCGGCGTGAAAGGCCATTACGTCGGCCAACGTGTCGCCATATTTGCGGCGAAGGTCGCGAAGCAATTGGCGGCGCTCACGCACCTCAACGAGTCGTTGCGGATCTTCATCGATGCCATCGGAAATGTCGCGAAGTTCTCTGATCGCATCGGAGATCTCAGCGGCGGCGCTGCGCAGCCGATCGCTCGACGCGAGGAACGGCGAGCGGCTGCCAAGGTGGGCGATGGCTTCACCCAGTTTGTCGAGTACGCCATCGTCTTGCGACACGATGACCTCGGCCACCTGAGCAGCCTCACGGTGAGCTACGGCGCCAGCAAGCACATCTTCGAACGCGTCAAGCGCACGCTCTTCGTCAGCGTCAGTGAGTTCGGCAGCGCCAATCTCGCCCACCTGAAAGCGCAACAGGTCGACCTCCCGGGCTCGAGACCGAGAGTCGCCACCCAGCGATGCCAACGCAGCATCGATCTCAGTCAGTCGCGCTCTCGCAGCTCGCAGCTGCGATACATCGACAGCGCCATAGTGATCAAGTGCAGCGCGTTGGGTCGCAACTCCGAGCAGGCTCTGGTGCGCGTGTTGACCGTGGAGATCGACCAGCTTTGCGCCCACCTCGGCGAGTGTTGCCACCGTGGCCAGACGACCGTTGAGATACGCACGCGAACGACCATCACTCGGAATGACGCGGGCCAGAACAAACTCGTCGTCGCCCACCACGAAGCGACCTTCGACCCGAGCCTCTGACGCTCCGTGACGCACTATCGAGGCATCGGCGCGGCCGCCAACCAGCAGGCTGATTGCTTCAACCAGCATGGTTTTACCAGCGCCAGTTTCTCCAGTGAGCGCCGTCAGGCCGGCACCGAGCACGAGATCGAGGGTAGAGATCACCCCGAGATCTTCGATATGAAGTTCAGTAAGCATCAGCGATCAGACAGTCCAAATTTCGCCTTGAGGATCTGGTGAAATCGGTGCGGTCCGAACCGCACGAAGCGGGCGGTCTGAGCCGCCGGCGAACAACGCACGGTATCGCCTTCGGCGAGCGTGGCAACGCGTTGACCATCAATAGATACCTCTACAGGTCGATAGCCGCTCACCTTGATGCCGACAGGTTCGTTGGGGTCGAGCACCAAGCTGCGATCGAACAGCATGTGTGGCGAAACAGGAGTCAACAAGATTGCGCGGTGCTGAGGCGAGACCACCGGCCCTCGCGCCGACAGAGAATACGCCGTAGATCCGGTTGGCGTCGCCACGATGAGGCCGTCGGCGGCGTACGACGTAAACGGAGTGCCGTCGATGGTGACGTCGAGGCGAACTGTGTGACCCGACTCACCCTTTTCGAGCACGACCTCGTTGAGCGCACGCCATTGCTCGCGTTTGCTCGTCATGCCCACGCGCTCGACATCAACTTGCAGCATCATCCGCTGCTCGATTCGAAAATCGCCAGCGGCTTCGCTGCCGGTAAACCAGCGCTCCAGTGCGGACAGTAAGCCCGGAGGCTCTACTTCAGCGAGGTAGCCCAGCAGCCCGGCATTCACGCCGATAATCGGCACCGGTGCGCCATCGAGCAACTTCACGGTGCGCAGCATCGTTCCGTCGCCGCCGAGACTGAGCGCTAAGCCAGCTGTCGACGGTTCGCGATCGCTACCCAGCCCTGCGAGGCCCAGCGCATTCGCATCGTCGGGCGGCATCCACACAGCGTGTCCGCGCGAGCGCAGCCACTCTGCAGCGACGATCGCCAGCCCTGCCGCCTCGTCGCGTTGATGATGAGCTACGACAAACACAGACGTCACGGGTGCGATCCTTACCGAGTCAACGTGGCGTATACAAGGAATTCGCGATTTCCATCGGCCCCGGTGATCGGAGAATCAATCCAACCGCGCACCTCGCATCCGTTCGCTACCAACGATTCGGCCACCTCGTTCTTCACCCGTTCATGGATCGCGGGATCAACAATGACACCCTTCACCTTCGAAACCTCTTGGCGACCGGCTTCGAATTGTGGCTTGACCAACAGCACAAGTGAAGCCTTGGGCTTACACGCTTTCACAAGCGCTGGAATGACGCGCGTCAGCGAGATAAACGACAAGTCGGCCACCACCACATCAACGAGACCGCCAATGTCGTCCACTTCAAGGCTGCGCAAGTTGTACCGCTCGAGCACGGTCACACGCGGATCATTTCGTATACGCGGATGCAACTGGCCGTGGCCTACATCGGCGGCCACAACTGCGTCAGCGCCGCGTTGCAACAGACAATGCGTGAACCCGCCAGTGGACGCACCACCATCAAGCACGCGCATTCCGCGCACGTCTATCTCCATCGCCTCAAGGGCGGCATCGAGCTTGTCGCCACCACGAGACACAAATCGCGGCGGTGGACCCTCGATCACGATGGCATCTGCCGGATCTACCTGACGAGATGATTTGTCGGCGATAACTCCATTGACCAAAACCCGTTTGGAATCAATTGCCTCACCCGCCTGGGTGCGACTTGCCACCAAACCACGACGAAGCAGTTCGGCATCAAGACGGCGACGTCTACTCAAGACTCAGCTCGCTGGAGCAGCTTTCTTTGCAGGAGCTGCTTTCTTTGCAGGAGCAGCCTTCTTCGCAGGAGCAGCCTTCTTCGCAGGAGCAGCCTTCTTCGCTGGAGCTGCCTTCTTCGCTGGAGCTGCCTTTTTCGCAGGAGCTGCCTTCTTGGCTGGAGCTACCGTCTTCGCAGGAGCAGCCTTCTTCGGGCTGACGCCGAGTCGACCAGCGAGGTCCTCAATACGTTGCTCTACAACATCGACCCGAACACCAATGCGGCCGAGCTGCTTGGCCACTTCGTGCTGCACGAGGGCCATGATCTGATCGCTGGTCTCTTTGCCGCGGGCCACCAATGTATGAACAACTTCTTCGGCATCTTTACGACGGAGTTCGCCCGTCTTCACGAGCTCC
>JAPKZR010000181.1 GCA_026393695.1 Actinomycetota bacterium | reverse complement strand
GTTGTACGGCATCGTGCACGAGCACGACGAAGTTGAGCTCACCGTGATGCGCGCAGCGATCGACCACGATCTTCCCGTTCTCGGCTTGTGCCGCGGGTTGCAGATTCTCAATGTGGCCCTTGGCGGCACCTTGATCCAAGACATCGGGAACCAAGATCACTGGCTCCAATATCACCCTGTGTCGTTACAGCCCGACTGCCGCCTGGCCAAAGCGTTTGGCACGAATCGCCCACAACGCTGCCACAGCGTGCATCACCAAATCATCGGCACAGTTGGTAACGGCTTGCGCGTGGTTGGGCACGCCGACGACGGCACGCTTGAGGCGGTCGAGCTTGAATCAGCAACATGGGTGGTTGCAACGCAATGGCATCCCGAAGACACAGCCCATGAGGACCCCGAGCAACAGAATGTGTTCGACGAACTCGTTCGCCAAGCAGTGGCGGCACGAAGCCGCGCCTGATCAGCCGCCGAATGCGGGACTGGCCACGTTGACAACGGTCTCGCTGAGGCCGATAAACCAACCTGGGTTGAAGCCCACATACAAGGTGAAGGCAACGCAGAAGCCGATGGCGATTGCAGTAGAGACTGGCACTCGCACGGTTTCGCGAGCCTCGTCGCCCGCTTCGGGATCGGCCAGCCACACGCTGATCAGAATTCGCAGATACAAGAACGCTGCGATGACCGCCGACACCATGGCCACGATGGCCAGTGCGTAGCTGTGCTGCTCGACTGCGGCTTGGATGACACCAAACTTGGCAATGAAGCCCGACGTGAGCGGAACGCCGGCCTGAGCCAACAAGAACACGGTGAGGGCCAGCGCCAACAGTGGCTTCTGACGCGCCAGACCACGGAACGAACCGAGGTCGGTAGCAGCATCGCCGGTACGGCCGACAACCGACACGATGGCGAACGTGCCCACAACCAACACGGCATAGATCAACAGGTAGAGCATCGTGCCGGGCATACCGCGACTGCCAACAGACGAACCGCCAGCATGGCCTGCCGCCTCGACACCGATGAGGATGAATCCTGCGTGGCTGATGGACGAATACGCGAGCATGCGCTTCACGTTTGTTTGCACCACTGCGGAGATAGAGCCGATGATCAACGTGAGGATCGCGATGATCCAGACCACCGGGCGCCAATCGTCTTTCCAGCTTGGCAACGCGATCACGAGCACACGAAGCATGGCGGCGAACGCAGCCATCTTGCCGATGCTGGCCATAAATGCGGTAATCGGTGTTGGTGAGCCTTGGTACACGTCGGGTGCCCAGAAGTGGAACGGCACGGCGGCCACCTTGAACGAGAGTCCGATGAGCAACAACGCAACGCCCACAAGCACCATTGAGTCGCTGCGATGCAACGAAACGAAATCGAACGAAGCGACGATTCGTCTAAAGCTGGTGGAACCGGTACCGCCGTAAATGAGCGCCACGCCATACAAGAAGAAGGCCGAAGAGAATCCGCCGAGCACGAAGTACTTGAGGCCGGCTTCTTGGCTCTCGGCCCGCTTTCGGTTGCTAGCTGCCAATACATAGAACGAAATCGACAGTGTCTCGAGTCCGAGGAACAACACAATGAGGTCGTTCGACATGATCATCGTGACAGCGCCGATAACGGCCATGATGTAGAGCCCGTAAATCTCCGGGCCGTCCATACCTTCGCGTCGCACGAAGTCGTCGGTGATCAGCGACACCAGAATCAGCGCCACGCAAACAACGATGATGCCGAACATCGAGAAATGGTCATAGGCCAATGCGTCGCCGATGATGAACCGAGGACCCGACTCGGAAATGCGGCCCCACTGCATGCAGACGACCACGATGGTGGCTACTGCGATGGCGATGGTACTCAACGAATAGAGGTGCTTTGGCCACGGTGGCGTCAGGGATGCGGCGACGAGCAGCACGAGGCCACCGCCGAGCAAAATAAGCAGCGGTGCAACGGCGAACCGGTCGATAGCCGGGGCGATAAACGGAATGGCGGCGAGGTTCACGGCTGTGCTTCCTGCGACGTAGAGACGGGCTGCGGTTCGACGTAACCGGTCTTGTCGCTGATGTGCGAGATCAATGCATTCACGCTTGGCTGGATGCGGTCGAGCATCGGCTTGGGATACACGCCGCAGAACACGATGGCTGCGATGAACGGCAGCAGCACCATGCCCTCTTTCCAATGCAGTTCGGCGAAGGACTTGTTGTCTTCGTCGGGCTCACCGTGGAACACGCGCTGGTATGCCCACAACAAGTAGAGCGCAGCGAGGATCACGCCAGAGGCAGCGACCACGGTCCACCAACGGGCGGTGAGGAACGAACCAATGAGCACCAAGAACTCGCCGACGAAACCGTTGAGTCCAGGCACACCAATAGACGACAGCATCACCAGGGTGAACGCTGCGGCGAACACAGGGGCCACGCTTTGGATGCCCTTCAGGGCCGAAATTTCGCGAGTGTGGCGACGCTCGTAGATCATGCCCACCAGCAAGAACAAGGCGCCGGTAGAAACACCGTGGTTGATCATCTGCAACACGCCACCGCTGATCGACTGTGAAGTCATCGCAAAGGTGCCCAACACGATGAAGCCAAGGTGAGCAATCGACGAGTAGGCCACGAGCCGCTTGAGATCTTTTTGCATGGTGGCCGCAATGGCCCCATACAAAATGCCGATGACTGCGAGCGTGAGGAAGATGGCCCGACTGTTGCGCGCTGCTTGCGGAAACAGATAGAGGCCAAAGCGCAAGAAGCCGTAGGTGCCGAGTTTCAACATGACGCCAGCAAGCACCACTGAACCCGCCGTTGGCGCCTCGGTGTGTGCATCGGGAAGCCACGTGTGCAACGGGAACATCGGCACCTTCACTGCGAAGGCAATGGCGAACGCGAAGAACAGCCATCGAGCAGTAGAGGCTGCAAAGTTCGAGTCGTTCGCGAGCTCAACGAGGTCGAAGGTGATACGGCCAAGGCTGTTCTTGGCCAACAGAACCGTGGCTGCAATACCGACCAGCATGAACGCTGATCCGATCATCGTGTACAAGAAGAACTTGGTGGCGGCGTACACACGCTTGCCATGGCCCCAGCCACCGATGAGGAAATACATCGGCACAAGCACGATCTCAAAGAACACGAAGAACAAGAACAAGTCGAGGCTTAAAAAGCTGCCCATCACGCCAGCTTCGAGCAGCAACAGCCACGCGAGGTATGGCTTTTCGTCGTGATGTGGATCGACGCCAACAATGGCGAGCGGGAACAACACGCCGGTGAGTACCACGAGGAACAACGAGATGCCGTCGACACCGAGATGCCAGCTGATACCCCACTTCGAAATCCACTCGTGCTTACTGACGAGCTGGAAACCCGCATCGGCGGTCTTGAACGATGCCAGCATCCACACGCTGATTGCGCCAGTGAACACGCTGAACAGAATTGCAGTGAGCTTGATCCACTCGGGTCGGCGCTTGCTCATCGAGGCGACAAGTACAGCACCAAGCACTGGTACAAGTACCAGTGCAGTGAGCAATGGGAAGCCGCTTGCGGCCACCCCTTCTTCTGCGAATGTAGCGGCGCTCATTGGGCCACCCCCCGGAAGACAAACCAAGCAATGACCACAACAGCGCCAACACCGATGAGCGCTGCGTAGGTACGCACTAAACCGCTCTGGCCTTTACGCACGATGCCCGCAACCCCTTGCACAAGCTTGCCCGTGCCGTTGACCGCACCATCGATGATGTGCGAATCGAACCACGCCACAGCGTCGAAGCTCTTGCGGCCGGGGCCGCCCATCAGGGCAGACACGCCCTTGTCGTAGTACCACGCATTGGCCAGCAGGTTTGGCTCGATGGCTTTCACCTTCTTCTTCGAATACACCATGTAGGCCGCTGTAATTCCGATGAGGCCAATGGCCACTGCCACGCCGGCGAGGATCCACTTGATGTCCTCGGAGCCTGTCTTCAGCGGGCTCTCGGCGGTTTCGATGACTGGCTCCAGCCACTTCTCGAGTCGCTTGGTGCCGCCGCTGAATGGCAGTTGGATTGCGCCGCCCACGATGGACAGACCGGCGAGCACCAACAGAGGAAGCAACATCGTGACGGGACTCTCGTGAGGATGAACGTCGCCATGCGCGCCGTTCTCTTCGGCGTGATCGTTCCAGCGCGCCTTGCCGTAGAACACCATGATCACCTGACGGGTCATGTAGTACGCGGTGAGCAACGCCGTGACGAGACCGACCACCCACAAGATGGGGCTCTTGTTCCAGGCGAACAACAAGATCTCGTCCTTTGACCAGAAGCCAGCGAATGGAGGCACGCCTGCAATCGCCAACCATCCAATGATGAAGGTGAAACCGGTGATTGGCATCACCTTGCGCAAGGCGCCCATGCGACGCATGTCTTGTTCACTGTTCATGCCGTGAATGACCGAACCCGAACCAAGGAATAACAAAGCCTTGAAGAACGCGTGCGTGACCATGTGGAAGATAGCCGCCACGTAGGCGCCAGATCCGACCGCTAAGAACATGTAGCCAAGCTGACTCACTGTGGAGTAAGCCAGCACCTTTTTGATGTCGTTCTGCGCCACGGCAACCAACGCTGCGTACAGCGCAGTGG
>JAPKZR010000314.1 GCA_026393695.1 Actinomycetota bacterium | reverse complement strand
TCGGGAATGGTGACAGGTCCGCGGTAGAGGCCGTCGGTCAATTGAACGATATCGCCTGACTTGGCCGCATCGAGCAATGGCTGCAGTGGCAACGGAGTGGGCTCGCGTTGTTCGAACAAGCGGATGGCCTCGGCGACGGGGCGAAGCGCGATGCTATAGACCCCCGCAAGCCCAACCGGCGAACGGTCGACCCGTTGCACAACGACACCGCCGCGGTGTTGTTCCCAATGCAACGCGCCACCGTCGTTGGCTACAACTGAAGTGACTTCGTAGCGATCGGGCGTGAGCCCAGCCAAAGTGAACTCGGTGCCTGCCGACAGATCTACGGCGACGACATCGTCGCCGACTCGCACATAACGAACCTGCGCGTCGCCCCACTGATCGAATGGCCGACTTCCGTGCACGACATCGCGATGTGCATTGACCCATGCGCCTACTTCGCGCAACGGTTGCTGCTGCAGCTGCGGGATGCTGCCGTCGGCAGTGAGCCCTACGTTGAGCAACAGGTTGCCGCCCTTGGCAATGACCTCGGTGAGCAGATCGAGCAGCGCGCCGGTGGACAACATGTGCTCAGCGCGCTCGGCGCGGTTGTTGCCAAACGAGTGCCCGACGCCGCGACACAACTCCCACGGGGTGTGTTCGATGTCGGCTGGTGCGTTGTATTCGTAGGTAACGATCGAGGGCGATGGATGCCACCAACGGTCGTTGATGAGCAACTCGTGACCTTGTTTTGCAGCGATCTCTTGGGCGCGCTCGATGAGCTCGGCGCTGCGCCACAGATCGGGCCCGTGGCCCCAGTGGCCGTCGCCCCACAGAATCTGCGAGCCATAACGCTCGACGAGATCGAGCACATGTGGATGCAGAATTTCGTCGATGTACGACTTGTCGGGATAGCGGTCGTCGGCCCAATCGAGCAGTGAGTAGTAGGTACCGAACAACACGTCGCTACGGCGACACGCATCGGCGAGTTCGCCCACCACGTTGCGCTGCGGGCCCTGCAGCACCGAGGTGCGCTGGGTGCCCGGAGCGTCCCACCAACAAAACCCGTCGTGAAACTTGGTGGTGTGCACGAGGTAGTTCATGCCCGCACTGGTGGCGAGTTCAAGCTGCTCGTCGGCGTCGAAGCGGTGGTATGTCAGCAGCGGAATGAAGTCGTCGTAGTGCTGGATGTGTGGCCAGCGATCACGGTGATACGCGAGCACCTCGGCCATTGGGCTTGGATGCAACAACACATCTTCGAGTTGCTCGGGGCCCATGTGGCTCCAGTACCACTCGGCATATTCGCCGATGGGGCTGAACGAGGGAACTGCGCCAACGCTTGAGTGCACGAAGAGGCCGTAACGTCGCTCGTTCCACCACGTAGGCACGGTCATGAGCAGCAATCCTGCCATGGTTTGCTTGCAGCATTGGAACTCGGGGGCAGAGGTGCGAACATGTCACGGTGACCACCGCCGCGGATGTTTCGCTCGACGCAAAACTCGAGTTGCTCGATGCCGAGTTGCGCCGACTCGAGAACGTCGTCGTTGCCTTCAGCGGCGGTGTCGACTCGGCGTTTCTTGCGTACCGCGCTCATCAGATTCTTGGCGTCTCGGCGGCGCACGCGGTCACCGCCGTGTCGCCATCGCTGGCAGGTGACGAAGAGGCCGACTGTCGGTCATTGGCATCTGAATGGGGTTTGCGGTGGACCCCGGTGCGCACCGACGAGATGGCGAGGGCTGCGTACCGCGCGAACGACATCGATCGTTGCTATCACTGCAAGGCCGAACTCATGGATGTGGTTGGTCCTATCGCTCTCGCCGAGCATGCCACGGTGTTGCTGGGTGTGAACCTCGACGATCTTGGCGAGCACCGACCCGGCCAGGCAGCGGCCGACGAACGCGGCGCGCAGTTCCCCATGGTTGCGGCCGGCATTACCAAGGCCGATGTACGCGCCTTGTCGCAGCGCTTTGGTCTGCGCACATGGGACAAGCCCGCCGCCGCGTGTCTGGCCAGCCGGGTGCCCTACGGCACCGAGGTATCAGTTGCTGTTCTCAGTCGGGTGGACCGAGCCGAAGCAGCATTGCGGCAGTTGGGCTTTCGTCAGTTGCGGGTACGGCACTACGACGAGACTGCGCGTCTCGAGGTTGACCTTGTTGAGATCGGCTCGGTTCTCGAACACCGCGAACGCATCGTGAGCGCGCTCAAAGGCGTGGGCTATCGATACGTAACGCTTGACCTCGAAGGTTTCCGGTCAGGAAATCTCAACGATGTTCACCTAAGGTCGTAGCCATGAAGCTTTCAATGATGATCAATTACGCAGGTGGTTTCAAGCAAGCCGTCGATCAGGTCGTAGCACTCGAAAAGGTTGGCCTCGATCAGGTCTGGATCGCCGAGGCCTACAGCTTCGATGCGGTCAGCCAAGTTGGCTACCTCGCAGCAAAGACCGAGCGAGTCGAAATCGGCACTGGCATCCTCAACGTGTACAGCCGTACCGCAGCGCTGATGGCAATGACCGCCGCCGGTTGCGACCACATCAGCGATGGTCGTTTCATTCTCGGTCTCGGCGCCAGCGGCGCTCAGGTCATCGAAGGTTTCCACGGCATGCCGTACGAAAAGCCAATGGTGCGCATCAAGGAATACATCGAAGCCTGCCGCATGATCTGGAAGCGCGAAGAGCCATTCAACTATCAGGGTCAGGTTGTTCAGGCTCCGTTGCCGCAAGGCCAAGGTCTTGGCTTGGGCAAGGCACTCAAGATCATCAACCATCCCGTGCGCAGCGAGATTCCAGTCTGGTGGGCGAGCCTCAAGGACCGCTCGGTCGAAGCCACAGCCGAGATGGCCGATGGCTGGCTGCCGATCATGTTCATCCCCGAGAAGTTTCAGCAGGTGTGGGGCAATTCGCTCAAGGCAGGCACTGCCAAGCGTGACCCTTCGCGCAAAGTTCTCGACATTGCTGCTGGCGGCATGTTGGCCATCGGCGACGAGTTCGTCGGCGAGACCCGCACCAAACTGCTCGACTACGCACGCCCCAACATGGCGCTCTACGTCGGCGGCATGGGCGCCCGCGGTAAGAACTTCTACAACGACATCTGCCGCGCTTACGGCTACGAAGAAGAAGCCGTGAACGTGCAAGACCTCTACCTCGAGGGCAAGAAGGCCGAGGCGGCCGCTGCGCTTCCGGGCGAGTGGCTCGAGCTCTCCAACTTGGTTGGCCCAAAGAGCTACATCAAAGAGCGCGTTGGCGCGTTCAAAGAAGCCGGCGTCACCGTGTTGTCGGTGAACCCAGTTGGCCCCAACGCCGTTCAGACCATCGAGACGTTGCGCGAGATCGTCGATAACGCGTGATCTTGATCGCCGGATCCTTTCCGGTAGATGGCACAAAGCGCGAAGCAATCATTGAGGCCACCAGCGCGGTGCGTGTCGCCACGTTGGCCGAAGATGGTTGCTTCGAGTACCGCTTCTCGTTTGCGTGCGACGATGACAACACGGTGTTGATCTTCGAAGAGTGGCGCGATCAAGAAGCGCTCACTGCGCATTTCTCCACGCCTCACCTCGCCGCGTTTCAGGGTCAGATGGTTCAGTTCCTCGTGGGCGCCCCGTCGATAGACCGCTATGAGGCATCGAGCAAAGGCACACTGCGCTAAACGCACTATGTTGGCGGCATGACCAACATCATCGGAACCGTTGCTCCCGGCTGGGAACCAGTACGCGAAGCATTTGCTGCCAACCTTGCGAACACTGAAGAACTCGGCGCGGGTGTGTCCGCCTATCACC
>JAPKZR010000149.1 GCA_026393695.1 Actinomycetota bacterium | reverse complement strand
GCCAGCGTTCCCGAAGACCTCGCACCCGACGAACTCACTGTTGAGATGGCGCTCACCTTGTTGGCGCAGCCAAAGAGCGACGTGCCCATCGGTGAGATCGACGGTTTCCCCGTGTTCGCCAAGAGCGGTCGCTACGGCCCATATGTGCAATGGGGCGCCCCCGACAATCTGCCTCCTGGGCTCGAGAAGCCGCGCATGGCCAGCTTGTTCAAGACGATGACCCTCGAGCGGTTGTCGATGAAAGACGCCACCGATTTGCTGAAGTTGCCGCGCACCGTTGGCATCGATCCGGTTGATGGCGTTGCGATCATGGCCAACAACGGTCGTTACGGCCCCTATGTGCAAAAGGGCAAGGACTTCCGCAATATCACCAGCGAAGAACAACTGCTCGAGATCACGCTCGAACAGGCGCTCACGATTTTTGCGTCGCCAAAGGTGTTTAAGCGTGGCGGCCAGTCGATGGCGGCCAAGGGTCCGTTGCGCGAGTTCGGCGACGATCCGGTCAGCGGTCGTGCGGTTGTTGCCAAGGACGGAAAGTTTGGTGTCTACGTCACCGACGGCGAGACCAACGCTTCGTTGAGCAAGGGAGACCGCCTCGACGCGATGCCGGTAGAGCGTGCCTACGAACTGCTTGCGGTTCGTCGCGAAGCCATCATCGAAAAAGGCGGCCTGCCGGCGAAGAAGGCAACGGCCACCAAGAAGGCCGCCGCCAAGAAGGTGGCTGCGAAGAAGGCTCCAGCCAAGAAGGTCGCTGCCAAGAAAGTTGCAGCGAAGAAGGCCCCGGCCAAGCAGGCCGCAGCCGAAGAGTCCTGAGGCTTGTCGGATATGGTGCTCGGCATGACCAATGCGGGCAGGTACATCGCGCTTGAGGGCGCCGAGGGCTGCGGTAAGAGCACCCATGCCGCGCGTCTGGCTGAGGCGCTCGGTGCTGTGCTCACCCGCGAGACTGGCGGAACGCATCTCGGCAACGAGATCCGCACGTTGTTGCATGACCCTGCGAACACCCATCTCGCCGACAAGGCCGAGGCGTTGCTCATCGCTGCCGATCGTGCGCAGCATCTACACGAACTTGTGCGGCCCGCATTGACCACTGGTCGCCATGTGGTCAGCGATCGCAGCGCATTTTCAAGCCTTGCGTATCAGGGTTACGGACGCGGCCTACCGCTTGAGATCGTGCGCGAGATCAGCGATTGGGCGCTCGATGGGCACTGGCCCGAGCTGGTGATTTTGATCGATGTGCCGGTCGAGGTGTTGTCCGAACGGATGGCCAAGCGAGATCTCGATCGCTTCGAACAAGCCGATGAGGCGTTTCATGCGCGGGTTCGCGCTGGCTTTGCCGAGATGGCTGCGGCCGATCCTGATCGTTGGGTGGTCATCGATGGCACGCTCGAAAAGGATGAGGTCGCTCATGCCATCCGCACCGCCACGCTCACCCGTTTAGGAATCTGATGGCCAGCGTTTGGCAGTCGGTGATCGGACAACCCAATGCGATTCGCCGGCTTGAAGCGTCGGTGGCGCATCCGGTGCACGCGTACTTGTTCGTTGGTCCGCCAGGCAGCACCAAGAACGAAGCAGCGCGCGCGTTTGCGGCGTTGTTGCTCACCGGGGTCGACGACCCAACGCTGCGCGATGCTCGGCTCGCGCTCGAAGGCGAGCACCCCGACGTTCGCGAGTTCGCCCGCGTGGGCGCTTCGATCTCAAAAGATCAGGCTGAAGAGATCGTTCGCCTCGCCGCACTTGCGCCAAACGAGAGCAGCCGCAAGGTGCTCATCCTCGACGAGTTTCATTTGCTCAGCGCTGAAGCCGCAGCGCGGTTGCTCAAGACCATTGAAGAGCCGCCCGAGAGCACGGTGTTCATTGTGCTTGCTGACCACTCGACCCCCGAGTTGGTCACCATTGCATCGCGTTGCGTGCGCATCGATTTCGGCGCCGTACCAACTGACCTCGTGATCGCAACGCTTGTTGCCGAAGGCGTCGATCCGGCGCGTGCCGAGCAGTCGGCGCTTGGGGCTATCGGAGACCTCACACGTGCTCGGCTGTTGGCGCGAGACGAACACCTCGCAGCGCGGCGCGAGATGTTTGCCGAGACGCCCTATCGGCTCGATGGCACCGGGCGTGCTGTTGCAGGTGCGGTCACCGAAATCGTTGCTGCCATCGAAGCGGCAGCGGCTCCGTTGCTGGCTCGCCATGCCGAAGAAGTGACCGTGCTCGAGGCGCGCATCTCGGCGATGGGCGAGCGCGGCAGCGGCAAGAAGCTTGTCGAAGAGCGTCACAAGCGCGAGCTGCGCCGTCATCGCACCGACGAACTCCGCTCGGGCCTCACCACCCTTGCGGGCGCCTACCGCGATGCGTTGGTCAACGGCACAATCAGTCGTCCCGACTCGGCCGCCACGGCCATCACGCGTATTCATCGGTCCCTCGAATCGCTTGAGCGAAACCCCAACGAGCAGCTGCTGCTGCAGGCGTTGTTGCTCGGCCTTCCCTCGATGAACCACTAGCGACTGGACCAACCACGTGCCCAAGTTGTCAACCGACGAGGTCTTCTCTTTTCTCGCCGAACCAAACCACCTTGCGCGCATTGCCACGGTCGATGCCGACGGCATGCCGCGCGTGGTGCCGCTGTGGTTCATCATGGATGGCGACATGCTGTGCTTCACGCCGCGTGAGCCGGCTGTCATTTGGCAGAACATGCTGCGCGATCCGCGCATCGCAATCTCGATTGATGAAGACGAAGCGCCCTATCGCAAGGTGACCGTGCAGGGCCATGTCGAGGTTTTGTACCAGCCCGGCCGCGACCGCTTGTGGCAGCACCTGTATCGGGCCATTGCCTCGCGCTACATCCCGCTTGATTCGGCCAACGCCTATGTCGATAGCACTGACGACCAGCCCCGAGCGTTGTGCGCAGTGAATCTCACGGCGGCCACATCGCGGGTGTCTACGTGGCGCATGCCGGTGCCAGGCGAAGACCCACGCGGCATCTGGCACAACCGGTATTACGTGCCCGGCACGAAGATGGCCATCGATCCCGAAACTCGCTAGCGCACAGTTTGGGGTGGGTCGATACAACGATCACCGCTAGCATTGCCCCTCACGCCCAGGTAGCTCAGTCGGTAGAGCAACGCACTCGTAATGCGTAGGTCAGGAGTTCGATTCTCCTCTTGGGCTCCAGTTGTTATCGCACGTTGTAATGCATCCCGGCGTCAGGCTGGTTCGAGCACCGCAGCTGGTTGAGGCGCTTCGCCAAGCGTCCGCTTCAATCGTGCTCGCGCAGCGATACCTCTGATGGCGCCAGCGATGCCTTCGGGGTTCTTGATCGCGGTCACAATCAGCAGCACGCCACCGATCAGCGCTTCCCAGCGGCCCATCGATCCGAACAAGCGGCTGCTTGCAAAGAACGCAACTCCCGATGACGCCACGATGCCTGCGGTGACTGCGCCGCTCACGCTGGTGATGCCGCCGAGGTATGCAAACGCGAGCGCTGTGAGCGAGGCCACCGTGCCGTACGAGACATCGGAGATTGAGCCGAAGCGATAGGCGATGAGGCATCCGCCCACACCGGCGATAAACGACGACAGTGCGAACACAAGCAACTTGCCCGAAGCCACGTTGATGCCGATGGACGCAGCGGCACGTTCGTTCGAGCGGATCGCCAAGATTCGTCGGCCTGTGGCGCTGCGCCGAATGTTCACGACCATCATCGCCAACGTAAATGTGACCACGATGAGGAACACGCCAAACACGGGTCGAGACGATTTGCTACCGAGCACCAAACCGAGGTCAATGCCGAGAAACTTTGGGTTCGGAATCTTGGCTCCGCCGGTGCCGATGTCGCCAACGAACGTGGGGTTCTTGAATACGAACTCTGAGATGGCGACTCCGCCAGCCAGCGTGATGATGGCCAGGTTGGTGCCGCGAACACGAAGCGCGGGCAGCCCGAGTAACACGCCAAACGTGGCGGCAATGAGCGCCGCGAGAATCGGGGCGATGGGGAACGGCACGTGCCAACTCATCGCCAACTTTGAGAGACCAAATCCGGCGACGCCAGCGAACGCCATCTGCGCCAGCGAGGTCTGCCCGCCAAAGCCGGTGAGCACCACCAGTGCCAGAGCCAGAACAATCGCGATGAGCGTGGTCATGATCGCTCCGCGCCACAGTGGCCCGAGCAAGAAGAGTCCGCCAACCGCTGCCGCCAATGGCACGAGCACGCTGGTTGCAGTGACGCGAGCCTGAGGCACTGCAGGCAGTTTCCACGTATCGGCAGATCCGCGCTCGGGCAGGCGCTCGCCGAGCAATGCCATTGCAATGATGATGACCACAAACGGCAGGCCCTCGCGGGCGCCATATTTTGGAAACCAGCTGAGGTCGTTTTGCAGCTTGGTGAACACCGACTGCACCATGCCGATGGCCATGCCGGTGAACACCGTGGGCCAGAAGAATCTGAACTTGCCAATGAGCGCTGCGCCGAGCGCGGGGATGAGATAGCCGAACGTGAAGATGCTCGGATTGAGCTGAATCATCGGTGCGGCAAGGATGGCCACAAAGGTTCCGACCACTGTGGCTACAACCCAGTTTAAGCCAGCGAGCAGTTCGGGGGAGAGACCCATCAGTACGGCGCCCTTTTCGCTCTCGGCGGCGGCCCGGGTAGCCAGGCCAACCCGCGTGTAGCGATACGCAGCCCACAGCACAGCGGTGATGGCCATCACGATTGCGGCGAGCCACAGTCCGTCGCGCGGCACGGTGAGCGAGCCGGTGATGGTCACTGGTTCGCGTGGCAAAATCGCGCCGACGCGCATCGTGATGTTGTCGACAAATCGACGCTCGACCAAGGTGGTGAGCACGATGAGTAGACCAACGCTGGCAACAACTTTGGCCAATGCGGGCGCCCGTCGCAGCGGTCTGAAAATCAGCAGATACACGACGAGGCCGAGCAATGCCGACGTAAGCAGCGACAGCCCAAGTGCCCATCGAAATCCGACATCACCGTTGAAGTGATAGCGCCCTGGCAATCCCGGAATCGGAAATGGGTATGCCCCGTTACGCAGATCGGCGTACACATATGTGGACCACATCGCCATTGCGCCGTAGGCGAAGTTGACCACGCCCGAGCCTTGGTACGTGAGCAGTAGCCCCGTTGCGAACGACGCGATGATCGCCCCGGCGCCAAGGCCGAGCACCACGTAGAAGAAGTAGTCGGTCATCGACGCGGGTGTTCTGCGCCGAGCAAGGTCATGGCAGCAGATCCTTGCTGGACACGGCCTCGAAGCCCTTGAGGTCGATCACTTTGCCGCCGGCCACATATTCGGCGAATGGGAAGATGTACGAACACACCGATGAGTAGGCGGCGAGTGCGCCGCATTCGATTGGTGCAGCGCCGCCGAACAACTTGAGATCTTTTGAGGTGCCGAGGTAGGTGTAGAGCGCCTTGGCAGTCATCGGCGTACCTTCGGAAACCATCTTGTTTGAGTAGTCGGCGAGCGACATCGCGGTCATGTAGCCCAACGCTCCAAGACCAAGACCGTTGATGTCGACTTCGGCCTCAGGAAGGCCGAGCATCGGGGCGAGGATCTTGCGCATGATGGTGCGCTGCGGGCGCGCATGATGGTGCGCTGCGGGCTGTCGACGCTTTCGTTCACGCCAGCGAACACCCAGCCAACGGCGTCGTCGCCGACTTCCTTGAGCACTTCTTTGCTTGAGCAGATGCCGGTGGTGATCACGGGAATGGTGATGCCGAGTGCTGCGCGGCCACGCATCGAGCCGATGCAGCCAGAGTCGGCGTAGAGCGAGATGATCACGTCGGGATTGTCTTTGGCGGCCTCACGCATCAGGCCCTGAAAGCCTGCGTCGGTCTCGCCGTCGCCGCCGGTAACGAGCTTCGATTTAATGCCGGCCACATCGAGCGAGGCTTTCACCGCAGACGCGCTTTGCGCCGAGCCAGCGTTGCTGCTCGAGATGATGCTCACGGTCTTTGCTTTGAAGTGATCTCGTGCAACGACTGCGGCGGCCGACATCACCGTGGCGTTACCACCGGTGATGAACAACGCATCGGCGTTGTAGTCGGGGGGAAGAATTGGCAGCACGCCGATGACAGGAATGCTGGCCGAGGTGTAGGTCTTGTAGTCGGGGAAGAGGTCGAGACCCAGCAAAATCAAGTCGACCTTTTTGCCGACGAGCTCTTGTGCGCAAGCCTGCGACGACTCGGGAGTGCCCTTGGCGATACACGGCACGTACTCGATGGGTCGGCCGCCGAAGCCGCCATGCGCATTGAGATAGTCGGTGGTGGCGACGATGTCTTTGCGGATGTCAGGGAAGTCGATACCCGGGGTTCCCTCGGTATTGACCAAGCCAATGAGCAGCTTCTCGCCGGTCGCTGGCCCGAGCTCGGTGCCACCAGTGGCGGTGCTCGCCGTGCCCGTGCCGTCGGTGGCGGTATCGGCTGTGGTGGCCGATGTCGCTGATGAGGCGGGCGCGCTCGTGCTGTCGCTACTGCACGCAGAGGCGAGCAGCGCGATTGCCGCGAGGCCCGCGCCCAATGTGAAACGTGTCATCGATCGTCGACCGACTATGCGTAGTGCTGTGTTCATGATGGTTCCCCCAAATATCTCGAACATCGGCGCTGCCGAGGTTTGCTTGCCAGCTCCCCAAAGCGTTGGGGTAACCGTACTCATTTCTGCTCTATCGAATGGCGGTCTTAGTCGGCGACCGACGCATCGACCCAGTTGCCGTGGAAGCCAAATGGAATGCGCGGCAGGTGCACTGATGCGATGGGCTCGTTGCTCATCGTGGCGGCGTCGAGGATGACCATGTCGCTGGTGTCGCTCGCAGCGTTGTACACGTAGGTCATCAGGTAGCCGTCGTCTTCGTTCACGCCGCCAGCCGCTGGCACAAAAACAGATTCGCCGGGCATGCGCCCCTTGCCGAGTTCGATAGACGTGCGCCCTCCGGTGAGCCGGTCGTACTTCAGAATCGTGCCGTCGCACAGCGATGGGTTTGCGAACGCATCGTTCGAGGGCACTGCCGCCATGTAGCCATAGCGATGGCGCTGACCAATCACCGAGTCGGCCACGCGTGGGAACTCGGCGGGCGTGTCATCGATCTGCTCTTCGGCGACGCGGCCGGTGACCGTGTCGATGGTCCAGCGATACAGCGATGGCGGTGGGAAGTCCATCGGGCCATCGCGCCAGATGTGATCGAGTCGAGCAACGTCGAGCACGATTTTTGTGCCGTCTTCGAAGGCGTTCATTGGATGGAACACGTAGCACGGGTTGATGTCGTACCAAGTGACGTTCGAGTCGTTTCCGTTGCGTGGCATCACGCCAAGGCGCGCCGGGTAGTTGTGTCCCCATGTGATGGGCATCTCGCCGCGGATGGCAAGGTCGATGTCGAACACGGCCGGCAGGTCCATGAAGATCACGTGATTACGCGTGATGTTGAAGTCGTGCATCATCGTTGGGCCGCCAACGGTGATGTTCTCTTTCTGCACAAGCTTGCCGTCGGCGCTGACGCGCAGATAGGTGAGGTACGGCTCGAGCATCGAGTAGCCAAAGGCAATCAGTTCGCCCGTGGCAGGGCAGGTCTTGGGGTGCGCCGTGAATGGGCCGGTGAGCACGCCATCGAAACTGGTTGGCCCGAGCGTGTCGAGATTGCCGTTGAGCGCATAGGGGAAGTGGCCTTCTTCGAGCGCCAGGATCATTCCCGCATGACCGATCACGTTGGTGTTGGCCTTCGACTGGGTCATGTCGGTGAGGCTTGCGCCCATGTCGATGATGACTCGATCGGGGTCGCTCATGAACGGTGTCTGCACGTAGCGGTTGCGGTACCACTCGGCATTGCCATCGCGCAGGCGCACGCCGTGGATCATTCCGTCGCCCAGAAATGGGTGGTCGCTCATGCCTGTGATTGGGTTGGCACCATTGCGCAAATAGCGGCCGTTGAGTTCGGCCGGAATGTGGCCGGTGACGCGCACGTTGGTGAGTGTCTGCTCTTCGTACACCGGGGCGCCGTTGCCGCGGAGATGAACGGGAAGGTCTTCGGTAGTTGACATGGCTTCCTTCGCAGTGGTTGTAGTTGACGTGGGTTGTTTGTAATCAGCCTTGAGATTGTTCTGCAGCAACGACTTCGGGCGAGCGACTCCACATCAGCGACGCATCGAAGCTGAGTGTGTAATCAGGCACGAACTCGATGATGACCCGATGTGGTGAGTCGAGAAAGTTCTGGAATACGGCAGCCGCATTGGCGTCGTCGGAGCGCAGGAAGTTGGCGAACTCTGGGTAGAACCAGTCTTTGGTGGCACGGTCATCGTGAACGATGCACGAACCCTTGTAGCTCACCGTGCGTCCGCCGCCCATGCGTGATCCGCTGCTGTTGATGCATACGGCCGCCCGGGGGAAACGACGAATGGCGCTAATGCGCTTGCGCTGTTCGGCAGCGGTGAGCCAGAGGCGTCCGTCTTTGGGGAGATACGACATCACGACGCCGAATGCTTCACCCGCCGTGTTGGTCCACATGAACACGCACTCGCGTTGGGTGGCGACCAATTTTTGTTCGAGTTCGGCAGAAAGCGCACACTCGGTGAGGTCTTCGTAATCCCCTGACATGGACGGACAGTAACACGCTGCGGGCGCGGAATCTACCCTCGGTAAGTTATTGCGCTGTTATGCGACAGGCGGCGTGCGGAGCCCGCTCCACAGCAGCTCAGCCAGCTGTTCGGCAAGACCCTGAGCCGTGAGCTCTACTTGATTGAGCCACCACAATGAGGTGAGCTGCAGCATGCCGATGATTGCGTAGGACCACGCTTCGCCAACCGCCGGATTGTGTCCGGTGTCTGCGCGCCATTGGCTGAGTTGAGCGGCAAGTGGCGCCGCCGACTGACTGGCGAGATAGAGCGATCGCTGGGGAGAATCGTCCGACGAACCGCCGGTGACATACAGAAAGAGCTCGCGGTTGGCTGCAACGGTCTCAAGGTTGGCGGCGAGAAACAACACGAGTGCCGATCGGCCCACTGGTTGGTCCGCTATTGCGCTGAGCACCGACTGAACGATGCGGTCGGCCAGACGAGCCGACAATGCGTTCGACAATTCAGTGCGCCCACCAATGCGCGCATAGATCACTGGTTTGGTCACGCCAGCCTCGAGCGCGATGGCTTCGAGCGATACCAGTGGGCCGTCGCGGCGGATGGATCGCTCGGCCGCGTCGAGCACGAGCTCGCGATCGACAACTTGCTTGCCGCCGGCTGGTCGGCCGGGGCGGCGGCGACTGGAGACTGTCACCATGATCGTGAGCGGCCTGTGGCGCTTGAGGTCGGCGTTATGAGCGCATACGTACCTACAGTACGTTTACCCATCGATGTCACAAGGATGCCAACCATGAGCACGACCCTATTCGATTTGTCCGACGACGTAGCTGTTGTCACGGGCGCTGGTCGCGGTATCGGCGAGGGCATCGCGACAACGCTGGCCGATGCCGGCGCCGCTGTGGTGTGCGCTGCGCGTCGCCTCGACGAGGTTGAGCGCGTGGCCAAGGGCATTCGCGATCGCGGTGGTCGCGCCATTGCCGTGCAAACAGATGTCACCAACAACGATGCCGTTGAGGCGCTTGCGCAAGCCGCGATCAATGAGTTCGGTCACCTCGATATTTGGGTCAACAATGCCGGTGGGTCGCCAGTGCAATCGCCACTCACCAAGCTTGATCCCAACGAGTGGAACGCAACGATGGCGCTGAATCTCACGGCCGTGTGGGTGTGCACCAACACTGCTGCGCGCCACATGCGCGACGGCGGGCGAGTGGTCAACATCTCGTCTCGTGCTGCCGTGTCGCCCATTGTTGGAAGCGGTCACTACGCGGCCGCGAAAGCAGCGGTGAACTCGCTCACCCAAACCTTTGCGAAAGAGCTTGGCCCTCGTATTCGCGTGAACTGCATCATGCCTGGGGCTGTGCCAACCGAGATCATGATGACGGCCTTGCAACTCAGCGACAACGATCTGCCGTCGCTCGAAAAGCGCCTTCGCTTACCTATGCGCCGCCTCGGCACTCCGGGTGACCTTGGGGCCGCCGTTCTGTACTTCGTGTCGCCCGCCTCAAGTTGGGTCACGGGTCAGATCTTGTCGGTCGATGGCGGCATGTGATGGCCGATCAGCGTGTGAATCGCCGCATGGTTCTCGCCGCTCGGCCTGTCGGGTTGCCAGCCGATTCTAACTTCGAGTTCATCGAGCAAGTCGTTGAGCCATTGGCTCCCGGCATGGTGTTGGTCGAAGTCAACACGTTGTCGATTGATGCCTTCATTCGCACGGTGCTCGACGAAGGCAGCTATCACCAGTCGGTGAAACTCGGTGGCACGGTCACGGCGCTGGGCGTCGGGCGTGTGCTCGAAAGCACGGTTCCCCAACTTGTGCCGGGCGACCACGTGTTCGGACCCCTCGGCGCGCAGACCGTCGCGACCTTGCCCGCGGCGACGTTGCGCAAGCTCGATACTTCGGTGGTTGCACCGTCGGCGTATCTCGGTGCGTTAGGCATGACCACCGGGCTCACTGCGTACTTCGGCATCTTCGAAGTTGGCGCGGTGAAGCCGGGCGACACCGTGGTGGTCTCTGGTGCCGCAGGTGCGGTTGGTTCAGTGGCTGGTCAATTGGCGCGTATCGCCGGCGCATCCACGGTCATCGGCATCGCGGGTGGCGTCCACAAAGCGGCCTTTCTGGTCGACGACCTCGGCTTCGACGTCGCCATCGATTACAAAAACGAAGACGTCGGCGCACGCTTGCGCGAGGTAGCTCCCAACGGGGTCAACGTGATGTTCGACAATGTTGGTGGCGACATTCTCGATGCAGTGCTCGAGCAGATTGCCGAGGGCGCGCGAATTG
>JAPKZR010000193.1 GCA_026393695.1 Actinomycetota bacterium | reverse complement strand
CGGGGCTCAGCGCGGCAGGGATCTGCACGACGCCGATGCGCGCGTCGGGTGCCGAGTTGGCGAGCAGCACGTCGCCGCCAACCGTTGGTGCCAGCGATGCCAGTGCAGCAGTGCGCAACCCGGTGAGCGAGGCATCGAGGCGGGTGTATGCCGCTTCGGCATCGTCGTGCACCCACGCGATAGACGAACCGGGGATGATGTCGTGGAACTGCAGTGTGAGCACTTCGCGCCAGGCTTGCTCGAGTTCGGCAAGGGGATAGGCGTCGGCTCCGCTGTTCGAGAGCGCTGCGGCGAGCGATGACCACAGCTCGACTTCGCCAAGGAGCACTTCGCTGCGACGGTTGCCGGCCTTGGTCTTGGCCTGCGAGGTATAGGTGCCGCGGTGCATCTCGAAGTACAGCTCACCAACCCATGTAGCGGCGTCGGGATAGTCGGCCTCGGCGGCCTCGAAGAACTCGGCGGGCGACTCGATGACGATGCGCGGCAGACCCTCGAGATCGCGCATGCGTCGGTAGCGCTCCATCATGTCTCGGGTGGGACCGCCGCCGCCGTTTCCGAAACCGAACGGTGCCATCGACATATTGCCGCCGCCGTGATCGGCGTAGTTGCGTTCGGCATGCGCGAGCTGCGCTGGTTGCATCGACACGTTGTAGGTATCGACCGGTGGGAAGTGTGTGAAGACGCGCGTGCCATCGATGCCCTGCCACCAAAACGTGTGGTGGGGCATGCGGTTCTGCTTGTTCCAGCTGAGCTTCTGGGTCAGGAACCACTTGGCTCCGCCCAATGCAAATATCTGCGGCAGGCTGGCTGGGTAGCCGAACACATCGGGTATCCAGACCTCTTCGCATGTTGTGCCGTAGTGCTCTTCGAAGAACCGTTGCCCATGCAAAAACTGGCGCGCCAGTGATTCGCCAGAGGGCAGGTTTGTGTCGGCTTCAACCCACATGCCGCCCACCGGAATGAAGCGGCCTTCCTTGGCTCGTTCGACCATTTGTTCGAACACGTTGGGGTATCGGTCGCGCATCCACTCGTGCTGTTGAGCCTGGCTGCACGCAAACTTCAACTCGGATTCGCGGGTCATCAGATCGAGCACGTTGCTAAATGTGCGCGCGCATTTGCGCACCGTTTCGCGTAGGGGCCACAGCCATGCTGTGTCGATGTGTGCATGGCCGATGGCGCTGACTCGATGTGCGCTTGGTACGGCAGGTTTGGCCAGCAATGGAGCAAGTTGGGCGCGTGCGGCGGCGGCGGTGCCCACCACGTCGTTCAGGTCGAGTGCATCGAGTGCGCGCTCGATGGCGCGGGTGATCTGCGGCCTCCGAGGTGCGTTGAGTGGCAGTTCTTTGATCACGTCGCCGAGCACATCGAGGTCGTAGACCAACGCAGCGACTTCGGCATTGAACACCGAGAGCTCGGCACGCTTCAGTGAATACAACGGCGCAGTGGTGAGCGTGTTGGGGTCGCCGTTGGGCGATGGCGGGTACATCGTGGAGATGACCATTGGGTTGGCCGCGGCCTCGACAAGAAACTCGAACTGCTCGCCACCGTTGGCAGTGATGAGCAGCGGGATCGCATGATT
>JAPKZR010000173.1 GCA_026393695.1 Actinomycetota bacterium | reverse complement strand
GTCGTGGTGTCGTCCCAGCCGAGTTCGGCAGCGATGAGTGCGGCTACCGACTCGGCGGCGCGCATTGTTGCGTCGCGGTCGAAAAGTCGGGCACGAGTGCGTCGGGTCAAGATGTCGTCGAGGCTCTGAGCCATCTCGTAACGCACGGCATAGATGGCCTCGGCGCGCAGATAAGGGAGGCCTTCGACCAATGCAGCGGCAAGGGCTGGATCAGCGGCGATAAGTGCTTGAACCGACGTTGCTTGCCCTCCGTGGCGAGATGCCAGATGTGCTTCGACGGAGCCTGGCGTTCCAGCTTTGAATCCGGCTGCACCGACGAGCTTCAGTGCCTTGGTGCGGCAGCGCGCCTTGCGGCCGAGTTGCTGCAACGCTTCGTCGACAGTGTCCTCGGCCATCTCGCGATAGGTGGTGAGCTTGCCGCCAGTGACGCTGATGACGCCCGCATCGTTGGTGGTAATGCTGTGCCGACGCGAGAGGTCGGCGGTACGACCAGACTCGACCGACTTGACCAGTGGCCGAAGCCCTGACCACACGCCGGTGATGTCGGCCTCGGTGATGTCGGTAGTGACCGCAGCGTTGAGTGCCCGCAAGACATAGTCGATGTCGTCTTTGGTGCACTGTGGGTCGTCTGCGTCGCCGTCGTAGTCGGTGTCGGTAGTGCCGACATATGTGTACTGAAACGTGCCGTCGGGATTGGGCCCCCACGGCACGACGAACAGGCTGCGCCGGTCCTTGGGCACTGGAATGATGACGGCGATGTCGTTGCGCACCTTGCTCCACGGCACGGTGATATGAACGCCCTTGGCCGGACGAATGGAGTCGGGGTGAATTGCCTCGGCGAGAGCGCGAACATCGTCGGCCCACACGCCTGCAGCGTTGACCACAACCTTGGCGCGCACGGTGATTTCGCGATCGTCGGCGCGAACAACAACGCCGTTGGCGCGGTCAGCGGAGTCTTTCGTGATGCGTACGACCGGGCACTGGTTAGCGATTGCGGCGCCATGATCGGCAGCGGTGCGCGCCACCGTGAGGCACAACCGGGCATCGTCGGCGCTTGCGTCGTAATACAGATAAGCCGAGGCCAGTCGGTCGGCGTGCATGGTTGGCAGATGTTGAAATGCGGCGGTCTTGCGCAGGCGCTTGTGCAGTTTGCCAATGCGCCATCCGCCGGTGAGGTCGTACATCCACATTGAGCTGCCCAGAGCGCGCGCGATTTTGCGTGACACGACGCCGCCCTTGGTGAGGATTGGGATCATGAACGGCATTACAGACACCAGATGTGGTGCGTTGCGGCGCAGTCGCTGGCGCTCGTGTAGTGCTTCGTACACCAGGCGAACTTCGCCCTGCTGCAGATAACGCAGACCGCCGTGGACGAGCTTTGAACTCTTTGACGAGGTGCCAGAAGCGAAGTCGTCGCGCTCGACGAGGGCAGTGCGTAATCCGCGGCTCGCGGCGTCGAGAGCGACACCAACGCCGGTGATTCCGCCGCCGACAACGACGATGTCGAACTCTTCATGGGCGAGCCGATCGAGCATCGTGTTTCGATCGAAGGAGGTGTTGTCCGAGGCGGAAATCATCGGGGCGATCCTAGGTGAGCGCGCCGCTCAGAGCATCAGTGCCACGCCCGACAAATTTCGCCGAAAAATACCTCGCAGCATTTGGCAGTTCGCATGAGATGCAAATAAGGTTGCCTTTGTGCGCACACCGGCCGAACTCACCACAGCCTTTCGTTCGTTGGGCCTCAAGGTGACCCCACAACGACAGTTGCTGTTTCGGCTGCTGCACGACAACACCAGCCACCCCACCGCCGAGGCTCTGTTCGAGGTGGCCAGCGCGCAGATGCCTGGCATCTCGTTGCGCACGGTGTACCAAACGCTCACCGATCTCGCCGGCATGGGTGAACTGCAATCGTTTGCGTTTGGCGGCGGCGCAATCCGCTTCGATCCCAACGTCGGCCCGCATCACCACCAGGTGTGTGTGTCGTGCGACGAGATCGCCGATGTCTACGTCGATGGCGTCGACCAACTCAACGTTTCGCTTCGCAACGAGTCAGAAGCGCACTCGTTTGCGGTGGCAAGTACCGACATCGTGTTTCGCGGTCGCTGCGTGCGCTGCGCCCACACGGTGTAACCCTTCTCCAATCCAGCACAACTATCACAAGCAATAAGGAGCCAACCATGAGCCTGCACGGCACGAAGACACATGAGAACCTGAAAGAGGCATTCGCTGGCGAGAGCCAGGCAAACCGCCGCTACACATGGTTCGCCCAGAAGGCCGATGTCGAGGGTTACCCCGACGCGGCAGCACTGTTCCGTTCGGTCGCCGAAGGCGAGACAGGCCACGCACTCGGTCACCTCGAGTACCTCGCCGAGGTCGGCGACCCAGCAACTGGCGAGCCAATCGGCGAGACCAGCGACAACTTCAAGTCCAGCATCGCCGGCGAGACCTACGAGTACACCCAGATGTACCCAGGCTTCGCCAAGACCGCTCGCGACGAAGGTTTCGGCGAGATCGCTGACTGGTTCGAGACACTGGCACGTGCCGAGAAGAGCCACGCTGGCAAGTTCCAGCAGGGCCTCGACAGCCTCGACTGAGCAACCACCCCTACAACTGAGTTGTTGCGCCGGCGTTCGGCGCCGGCGCAACACACTTGAGGCGAGCAAATGACTACGACATACGACCCCTTCCACCCCCAGTACCTCGATGAGGCCGACGTCCGCAACGAACTCACGCGGGTCTACGACCTGTGTCACGGTTGCCGAATTTGTTTCAAGTTCTGTACGTCGTTCCCGACGTTGTTCGACATGATCGATCGCCACGACGACCAAGACGCGGGTCGGCTCACGCCAGCCCAGCAGGACCAAGTCGTCGACGAATGTTTCCAATGCAAGTTGTGTTACGTGGTGTGCCCGTACGTACCCGGCCAGCACGAGTGGGCGCTCGACTTTCCACGTCTGATGCTGCGTGCCGACGCGATGCTGCACGAGACCGGTCACGCCTCAGTGCGCGACAAGGCAACCACCCAGATGATGGGTCGCACCGATCTGCTCGGCAAGGTGGGCAGCGCCACCGCGCCTGTTGCCAACAAAGTTCTTGGCGCCAAGCCCGGCAGCGTGATCCGCAAGGTGGTCGAAAAGACCGCAGGCGTCTCCAGCGTGCGCATGTTGCCGCCGTTCAGTCGTCAGCGCTTCTCGACATGGTTTAACCGCCGGCCAAAGGTGCGCATCGGCAAGCGTCAGGGCCGCGTTGCATTGTTTCCTACCTGCCTCGTTGAGTACCAAGAGCCGGGTATCGGCCACGACCTCGTCAAGGTGTACGAGCGCAACGGCATCGAAGTTTCGTTGGCCGATGTTGGTTGCTGCGGCGCCCCATGGCTACACAGCGGCGACATGGATCAGTTCAAAAAGGTGGCCAACAAGAACGTGAAAATTCTTGCTGCCGAAGTTCGTAAGGGCAACGACATCGTTGTGCCGCAGCCAACCTGTGGATACATCCTGAAGAAGGACTATCTCGACTATGTCGGCGGGTCGCAGGCGCAAGCCGTTGCAGACAACACCTACGACGCAGCCGAGTACTTAATGAAGGTGCACCGCGACGATGACACGGCACTCGACACCGAGTTCTCTGGCCACGTTCCCGAGACCATCACGTATCACACGCCGTGTCACCTGCGGGCCCAGAACATTGGGCTCAAGAGCCGCGACTTGATGAAGCTCACGGGCGCCAAGATCAAGCTTGTGCAGCAGTGCAGTGGCATCGATGGCATGTGGGGTCTGCGTGCTGAGAACTCCGATATCTCGATTCCTATTGCCAAGAAGCTTGGCGACGAGATCAATCGGGCCAACGGTGAAGTGGTTGCTGGCGATTGTCATCTCGCGAACACCGCAATCAACGAGCAAACCGGCAAGGTTCCGCAGCACCCCATTCAGGTTGTGGCACGCGCCTACGGCATCGCTATCGAGGAAGGCACACGATGAACGCAGCAGCAGTCTCTCGAAAGCTGGTGCTTGGCGATATCGCCGACCTGCGCGCCTACGAGCGCGAGCGGGCTGAGTTCAGAGACAGCGTGCTCGAATTGCGCCGCAGGCGTCGTGTCTCGTTGGGCACCATCATCACTGTTTCGTTTGAATCCCGAGAGACGATTCGCTATCAGATCCAAGAAATGGCTCGGGTCGAGAAGCTGATGACCGATCTCGAGATTCAGGCCGAAATCGACGCCTATAACCCGCTTGTTCCCGATCCTGGTCAGTTGTGCGTCACCATGTTTATTGAACTCACCTCAGACCAATCAATGCGCGAATGGCTTCCACGGCTTGTGGGCATCGAGAATCACGTTGTTATTCGACTCTCTGACGGCAGCGCTATTCGCTCGGTTCCCGAGCAGCAACATGCCAGCCAGCTCACTCGCGCCGATGTCACCAGCGCAGTTCATTATCTCCAGTTCTCAATGACCCCGGCCGAGATTGACGCACTTGGCGCTGGTCAGGCCACCCTCGAGATCGATCATCCTGCGTATCGCGAGTCCGCCGAACTGGCGCCGGCCACCGTCGCCGAGCTGCTTCGCGACCTACTCAACTGAATTGACCTTCGCCGAAAAATACTTACTTAAGGCCCTAGCGCTGCGACGATTCAGCGCCTAGCTTGCGGGTTGTCGTCGGCTTGCAGTCGCAAACCGACGATAGACCACGTCAATCAATGTGCTCATCGGCACAGAAGGTTTGGGGCTAATCGTGACGGCCAAAGTAATGGTTTGGCGGGAATTGGGCGCCTGTCGAGGGCTCGATCCCGGCTTGTTTTTTCCGGATGAAGATGAAGAAGCGACCACAGCGAAGTCGGTCTGCGAACAATGTGCAGTGCGTATCGTCTGCCTTGAGCATGCGCTGGCTTCGCGCGAGAAACAGGGTGTATGGGGTGGCGCCACCGAGCGAGAGCGTCGTCGCATCATTCGCTATCGCCGCCGCTCGGCCTAAAGCCTTTTGGCGGTACTCATCCACGCCGTAGTATGTGCGGCGTGTCACATTTCGAAGATATTGGTGGATGGCCCGCGCTGCTGACCCGACTGCTTGAGCGTGAAGACCTGCCAGCAGCCGATGCTTATGAGGCGATGTCCACCATTCTTTCCGGCGCGGCTACGTCGGCGCAGTTGATTGCGTTCGTTGTTGCCCTGCGCGCCAAGGGCGAAACGGCCGAAGAGCTCTCTGGCCTGCTCGATGCTGTGCTGAGGGCGGCCACGTTGGTGCCGCTTGGCGAAGATCTGCGCTCGCGTGCCGTCGACATTGTTGGCACGGGTGGCGACCGTAGCCACTCGGTCAACGTGTCCACCATGTCTGCATTGGTCGTCGCTGGCGCCGGTGTTCCTGTGTGTAAGCACGGAGCGCGTGCGTCGTCGTCGAAATGCGGCACCGCCGATGTGCTCGAAGCACTAGGGGTTGCCATCGAACTGTCTCCGGAAGGAGTACTGCGGTGCATCGAGGAAGCCGGAATCGGCTTCTGCATGGCGACGCGGTTTCACCCAGCGTTTCGCTTTGCCGGCCCGTCGCGGCGCGAAATCGGTATTCCTACGGTGTTCAACTTGCTCGGGCCAATGGCCAACCCTGGGCGTGTGCGCCGCAGCTTGATTGGCGTTGCCAATCCGGTCTTTGCCGAGCGGATGCTGGGGTCGCTCCGTAGCCACGGTGCTGTGAAGGCATGGGTTGTTCACGGCAACGGCCTCGACGAACTGTCCACGATGGGTGCGTCGACAGTGCTTGCGCTCGACAAGGGTGAGGTCTCGACCTTCATCATCGATCCCGAGTTGCTTGGTCTTGCCCCGGCAACGCTTGGCGATCTGGTGGGTGGCGACCCAACGTTTAACGCTGCTGCAGCGCGCCGCGTGCTCGCCGGCGACCGTGGTGCGCATCGCGACATCGTCTTGTTGAACGCCGCGGCGGGCCTTGTTGTTGCCGATGCGGTCGACGATATTGAGCAAGGCCTGGAGCTCGCCGCTCGTTCTATCGATAGCGGCGACGCGGCAGCAACGCTCCAGCGGTTTGTCGACGTGTCGCAAGCCTGTGCAGCCGAAGCCGCAGACGCTGCTTCATGATTGCTCGCGTCCCCGCTACCTCGGCCAACTTGGGGCCAGGTTTCGATGTGTTGGGGATGGCCTTGTCGTTGTGGGCCGAGGTCGGCTTGCTGGCCCCCGGATCCGATGTGCCCGAGGGGGCCCACCACGCCGACCAACATCATCTCGCGACTGTCGCATTTCGACGGTTGGGCGGCGAAGGTGAACTGTGGGTTCGATCTCCGATCCCGATGGGGCGCGGTCTCGGGTACAGCGCAGCGGTTCGAGTGGGCGGTTTGATGCTTGCCTGCGCCCAACGCGATGGCGCCCACTCTGAGACGGTGCTCGCCAACGCTCACGAGGTTCTGACTCATGCAGCCGCGCTTGAAGGCCACGCTGACAATGCCGCGCCAGCGGTGCTTGGTGGGGTGGTTGCCACAACCGGAGATCGCTCAATTCGTGTTCCCCTGGGGTTCGACCCGTCGGTTGTGGTGTGGGTGCCGTCGTTCAGCACTCGCACCGATCACAGTCGCACGGCGCTCAGCGCAAGCGTGTCGATGGCCGATGCGGTATTTAACATTGGCCATGTCGCGTATTTGGTCGCCGCTCTCGCTGCTGGCGACCTTGGCGCGCTGCGTCACGGCACCGACGATCGTTTGCATCAACAACAGCGTTTCGCCGCAGTGCCGCAATCGTTGGCCGCATATGAAGCGGCGCTAGCCGCCGGCGCGTGGTGCTCGTGGCTGTCGGGTTCGGGGCCAACCGTGGCGGCGCTGTGCTCGGCCGATATGGCGCAGACCATCGCTGGCTCGCTGGGTGCCGACGGCCACACAAAGATCCTTCAGATCGCCGCCACTGGGGCAACGCTGCATTAGTGAGGTTGCTGGTGCTTACGCGGCCGACCGTTGTTCGAACGTTGCCAGTGGTGCCAACGGTCGAGCCCATTGCCCGCTGCAGCGCAGCAGCGAAATCTGGTGGCTGTTCGAGTCGAGGTAACGGGCGATGCACAGGGTTTCGTCTACGGCATGTCGGGGGAGTGGACGATCGAGCGCGGCGAGTTCGGGAGGTGGCACTTCGAGCGCTGCGGTGAGCGTGCCATCGAGTCGCGAATCGATGAGTCGGCCGTGATCGAACTCGAAGGTCACATCGCCAATGCGTAGATCGAGTTGCTCGGCGGCACGAACGTGATCGATGAGTCGTTGGCGGCGAAGTGCGTTGGACAACGCTTGAGCGCGGTCGCGAATTGCCGCTGCTTGCTCGTATTGCTGAGCGCGAGCAAGGGCAAGCATGCGTTCGCGTAGCGGAGCGAGCAACACCTCGGGCTCGTCAGCGAGACCGCGCATCACCATGTTGACGGCGTCGGCGTAGTTGCTGTCGGTCACAGCATCGAGGCAGCCGCGTAGGGGAACCACGGTGTGGATCGCGTCGATGACTAACGCCGCAGCGGATCGCGATGACAGCGGGCCGAGGTACATGCCGGGCCGGTCGGCTTCTTTGACAATAGATAACCGCGGCTGAGCCTCGTTGGTAGACAAGCGCACGTATCGGTATTTGTCCCAGGTGGTGCCCTGCTTGTTGTAGCGCGGCGACAACTGATGCAGATAGCGCAGTTCGAGAATTTCGGCGGTGAGCACATCGGGGGTTTCAACATGCGTGACACGCTGGGCCTCGCGCAACATTGGCCCGATCTTGCGGCGATCCTCACTACCAAAGTAACTGCGCACGCGCTGCCGAAGATTGGTGGCCTTGCCCACATACAGCACCTCGCCTGCAGCGTTGTGGAACAGGTAGACGCCGGGGGTACGCGGCAGATGGTTGGTGAGTTTGAGCTTGGCGATCTGTGGATGTCCGCCGATCTTGGGGAGCCCGTGCAGATCGTCGAGACCCATCACGCCAAATGTCGCGGCGCGTTCGATGAGCAGATGCAATAGGTCTGCTGTGGCGAGTGCGTCGTCGAGGGCGCGGTGGCTTGGTTGATGGGCGAGGCGAAAGCGTGCTGCCAAGGTGCCGAGTTTGCAGTTGGGCACTTCGTCGCGTACGAGGCGGCGAGCGAGCGCGACGGTGTCGACCGTGGCGTTGGTGAGCGTGGGGCGTCGTGAGCGGGAGAGTGCCGCATTGAGGAACCCCACATCGAAGCGCACGTTGTGACCAACAATGACGGCGTCTCCGCAGAACTCGAGCAGGGCCGCCAGCACACCTTCGATGCGCGGAGCAGTGAGCACCATCGAGTTGGTGATGCCGGTGAGAATCGTGATGGTGGCAGGGATGGCGCGGCCCGGATTGACCAGCGTTTGAAACGTGCCGAGGCACTCGCCACCGCGAACTTTTACGGCGCCAACCTCGGTGATGAGATCGTTGCCGCGGTCGCCGCCGGTTGTCTCTAGGTCGATGACGCAGAAGGTGACATCGGCCAGCGGCATTCCGAGATCATCGAACGTACGTTGCATCGAGACAGATGACCACGAACGCACGTTCGTTGTCAAGCACTGAAGGCTTGACCTCGGCAGGTACTCTTGACCAATGACCGCGGAGATGGCCCCCCAACAGCCCCAGCCGGGCGAGCCAACCGACGTGCCAGACCTCCCTGTGGCTGCGCTACGCCCCGCGCTCGAGTTCGCTGTAGCCGTTGCGGCGGCCGGGCAGAAGATGCGCCCTCCGCTGGTGTTTCCTGCGGGGCTGAAGCCCTACCTCAAATTTCAAAAGCTCGACAAGACCTCGATGCCGCCAGTTCGCCGTGCTCTCGTGGCCGACGAAGATTTCCGCAACCGAATCGGTGTGGCTGCAACGCCTGAGCTTGTCGACGAGGTTGGAATTGTCTGGTTGCAGCGCTCGCCGGGCTGGGAGCAGCGCGTGGTCGAGTTGCATGCTGCCGCGCAACAAGCCGCCGAGAACGCCTCGGCTGAGGCCGCGCTACGCAAGTCAGAACGTCGGCGCGAGGCCGCCGAGGTGGCAACGGCGCGCGCTCAAGCCGATCTGTTGGCGGTGCGCGACGACGTCGCCCGTGAGCAAGCCCGTCGCGAGAAGGCCGAGGCAAAGGCTGTTGCTGCATCATCCGAGGCCGAAACGCTGCGGCGCGAGATTCAGCAGTTGCAACGCGAACTCGAAAAGGCACGCGTGAAGTTGACGCACGAATCTGATCGCGTTGAGAGGATCACTGAGGGCCATGCGGCCGCCGACGCCCGAGTCGCTGCAGCTGAGGCGCGGGTGGTTGAGCTGCAGGCGGTGATCGATCGCGTGTTGACCGAGCGGGTCGACCAGACCGTGCCCGAGAGCCATGCAGTCACTGCGGCGGTTGTAAACCGCGAGGCGGCCGTTGCGCTGAAGAAGGCTGCCGCGTCGACCCACGATCTCGCTGAGGCATTGAGCCGCGCTGCTGGTGCGCTGTTGTCAGATCTGCCGGTGACCCCTCCAGCGCCGGTTAGTCCCGGTGCCGTAAAACCGCGAGTATCAAAGCGCAAGCCGATTGCGATTCCGGGTGGCATGTTCGGCGACACCGTGGCCGTGGCTCAGCACTTGCTGAAGACCCCCCATGTGCGCGTGATTGTCGATGGCTACAACGTTGCCAAGTTGGCGTGGCCCAAGCTCGAACTCGCTGAGCAGCGCAAGGTATGCATCGAGACCCTCGAAGACATCGGCCGTCGATTCGGCACCGACATCCACGTGATCTTTGATGGTGCCGATGTGGTCGGTGCCTCGGCGGGTCGGCGGCTCATCCGCGTGCAGTTCTCGCCGGCGGGTGTGATTGCCGACGATGTCATTCGCGCCGAGGTCGCTGCGTTGCCATCGAAGACGCCGCTCGTTGTGGTCACCAACGATCAAGCCATCGTGACCGACGTGCGTAACGCTGGTGCCAATGTGCTGTCATCCGACACATTGTTGGCGCTTGGCGGGCGCCCGGTGAAGGGCAACTGAGTAACTCTGTAGCACCCCTTTGTCATGGTGTTCTCAATACAAGAACCGGACAACACTGTGGAGCGAACCATGAATAACCTCATCATCAGCTGCGACGATTGCGTCATGCGTGCCACCTCGGCGTGCTCCGATTGTGTGGTCACGTTCTTCTGCGAACCTGCCGAGCACACCGCTGTTGTGTTCGACCTCGCCGAGCAGCGTGCGGTTCGTTTGTTTGCAGAGGCCGGTTTGGTGCCTACGCTTCGCCATCGTGCGGCCGCTGCAAACCTCTGAACCCATCGACGACCGCTATGTCGATGTGCTGCGCGCCATCGGTCTCAAGTTTGGGGCCGATCATGTGGGCATCGCTCCTGCAGGGGTGATGCAACGGGCTCGTGACTCGCTCATCGTGCGCAAGCAGGCTGGGCTCGCCGACTCAATGCAGTTCACATATCGAAACCCCATTCGTTCAACCGACCCCAATGCAGCGGTGAAGGGCGCTCAGGCAATGGTGGTGGCCGCGCGCAGCTACGTGCTCAGCGAGCCCGATCGGCCAACTGGCGCGATTGGCTCGGTGGCTCGCTACGCGTGGGTCGATCATTACGAACCGCTGCGCATCGCGCTCAACGCCGTCGTCGAGCGGCTGCGTGCTGACGGTTTCAAAGCAGTTGCATTTGCCGACGACAATTCGGTTGTCGATCGTGAAGCCGCGTGGCTCGCTGGTCTCGGCTGGTTCGGTAAGAACGCCAACATCTTGTTGCCGGGCTCCGGAAGCTTTTTTGTACTCGGTTCGGTCATCACCACGGCGCCATTGCCGGTGGCGGCGGCTCCCGTGGCCGACGGTTGCGGATCATGCCAGCGATGCATCGATGGCTGTCCTACGGCGGCCATAGTGGCGCCAGGTGTGGTCGATGCCGGGCGGTGCTTGGCGTGGCTGTTGCAGCGCCCCGGCGTGTTTCCGCGGCAGTTTCGCGCTGCGCTTGGCGATCGCATTTACGGGTGCGATGAGTGTCAGATCGTGTGTCCGCCTACGGTGCGTTTCGAGCGCAAGGCATCGGCCAACGAGTCGAAACACATTCAGGCGTGGGTGCCGTTGCTCGACATGCTCGAAGCCACCGACGATGCGCTCATCGATGCGTACGGCCGTTGGTATCTCGCCGACCGCAACCCAATGTGGCTGCGTCGTAATGCGCTCATTGCCCTCGGCAACGTGGGTGACGGCGCCGATGTACGCGTTCGTGCAGTGCTGCAGCGGTACCTTGTTGATTCCGAGCCAATGCTTCGTGCCCACGCCGTGTGGGCCGCCGCCCAACTTGGTTGCCATCACATGCTTGCCTTCACTGACACCGATCCCATCGTCATCGACGAACTCGCCGCGGCTGCGCGATGAAACATCTGTTGGTCACCAACGACTTCCCACCCAAGATCGGCGGCATTCAGTCGCTGCTGTGGGAGTGGTGGCGGCGCCTTCCGCCCGATTCGTTTGCGGTGCTCACCACCCCCTACGAAAACACTGCGGCCTTCGATGCGCAGCAGGCGTTTCGAATCGATCGTGTGCGTGAGCCAGTGCTCTTGCCGCACCCGTTGATGGTGCGTCGCATCAACGACATGGCCCGCGAGATCGGTGCCGATTTTGTGGTGCTCGACCCGGCGCTTCCGGTTGGCCTTGTTGGTCCGTCGCTCGAACTGCCCTACGACATTGTGTTGCACGGCGCCGAGGTCACTGTGCCTGGCCGCATTCCGGCCAGCAAGCAAGCCTTGGGCTATGTGCTCAAACGGGCGCGCCACATTATTGCCGCCGGCGGTTATCCGGCCGCCGAAGCCGAACGTGCAGTCGGGCGCGCATTGCCCATCACCGTGGTCGCTCCAGGCGTCGACACCAAACGGTTTCGTCCGCTCGATGCGGCTCAGCGTCACGCTGCTCGCGAGCACTTCTCCATCGATCAATCAGCCGAGGTCATCGTTGGCATTAGCCGACTCGTGCCGCGCAAAGGTTTCGATACAGCAATTCGTGCGGTCGCGCTGCTCAAGCAGTCGCGCCCCAACCTGGTGTTGGTCATTGCCGGCGGCGGCCGCGATCGTGAACGCCTCGAACGTCTGGCCCTCGAGCTTGGTGCGCCGGTGCGATTTCTTGGTCGTGTCGATCACGACGATCTGCCCTTGCTCTATGGCTGCGCCGATATGTACACGATGCTGTGTCGCAACAGGTGGGGCGGGCTCGAGCAAGAGGGCTTCGGCATTGTCTTTCTTGAGGCAGCAGCGTGCGGCGTTGTGCAGGTTGCCGGAAACTCCGGTGGCGCGGCCGAAGCAGTGGCCCACGGTGAGACCGGCATCGTCATCAGCGAGCCAGACGATCACAGCGCCGTCGCCAAGGCGTTCGAGTCGTTACTCAACGACCCGGCCCGTCGGGCAGCGATGGGCATCGCCGGGCGCGAGCGTGCGGTGCGCGAGTTCTCGTACGACGTACTGGCGCAGCGTCTGGGTAAATCATTGGGGGCGCTGCCATGATTGAAACCATGCAAGCCGACATCGAACAGAGCTCATCGGGTGGCATTGTGCGCCTCAACGTCATCGGTACGGCAGTGTTCGTTGTGTCGTCGGTGGTGGCCGCTGTGGTGTTCAACAACCCAACACGCGTCGCCGGGGTCGTGGTGGCGTTGGTGTTGTTTGCCGTCGGAATCTTCGCCTTCTTGTGGAGTTACTGGACCGCCGTGCAGCGCAGCCGCACCGACAACATCGCTGTCGCTCAGCTCTATTTCCTCAGCGGTGGCACTGCGCCAAAAAGCGTGCAACGAACGATGAACTACGTGTTGATGGTGCAGGTGGTGTGCAGCTTGGCAACAGCGCTGTCGCGCAGCACCACCGATGGCCGCGCCGGATCAACGCTGGCGTTCGGCATCTTGGTGCCGATGTTCGGTCTCGGTCTCAACGGATTGTGGTGCGCCACCTATGGCACCTTCGAACCCAGAGTTGCAGAAAATTCCCTGAATACACCGAGAGTCCCCCCATCGGACACCGAAGTAGAGCAGACTTCACCACATGGCTGAGACAGCATTCCAGACCATCACTACGGCCGCGCCAGTGGCACGGGTGTGGGAAATCGCAACTGACTTCGAGCGGTACCCCGAGTGGGCCAAAGATGTCAAAGAAGCGACCATCCGCACGCGTGACGATCAAGGCCGCGCCGTTGAGGTCGAATTCCGCACGTCTGCACTCGGACGAAGCACCCACTACACACTGAGCTACGACTACTCGAGCGCGCCCGCCGTGTTGGGCTGGCACATGCTTCGTGGCGACATTATGCGCGCTATCGACGGCGCATATCGTCTCGCCGAAACCGCCGATGGCGGCACCGAGATTCGCTACGACCTGGCGATCGAACTCGTTGTTCCTTTGCCTGGCTTCGTCAAGCGTCGCGCCGAGCAGCGAATCCTCAATACGGTCCGCGAGCTCAAGGTTCGCGCCGAGACGTGACCCGTTCTGCTGGCATTGATGTCGGCGGTACCAAGTTTCTCGGGGTCATCCTCGATGAAAACGGCGACGTGCTCGTCGAGAAGAGGCGTGCCACTCCGACGGGCGCCGACACGCTCATTTCCGAACTCGTCGACTTTGCGCGTGAGCTTGGCGAATTCGACACCTTGGGTGTTGGTGTGCCCGGGCTCGTCACTCGATCGGGCGTGTTGCGTGCTGCTCCCAACCTCACAGACGCGTACGAGCTCGCCGTGGGTCCAACGATGAGCGATGCCTTAGGCCTTGCCGTAGCGGTCGACAACGATGCCACGTGTGCGGCGCTCGCCGAATGGCAACGCGGCGCTGCTCGCGGGTTCGACGACGTTGTGCTGGTCACGCTTGGCACTGGTATCGGTGGTGGAGTGGTGATGGGCGGTCGCTTGCAGCGCGGCGCCAACGGTTTTGCCGGCGAGATTGGTCATATCGTCGTGAAGCCCGACGGCCCAGCGTGCCCATGCGGACGGCGCGGCTGCTGGGAGCGGTTTGCTTCGGGTCGCGGTCTGCAGATGCTCGCTGGCGGCAGGCGCGGCGAAGAGGTGGTCGAGGGAGCTCGAGCGGGCGACCGCGAACTGCTTGAGGTCATCGACCAGTTCGCGCACTGGGTTGCGCTCGGGTTGGTGAACCTCACCAACGTGCTCGACCCGGCGTGCATCGTGCTCGGCGGTGGCCTCACTGCAGCGCAAGATCTGTTCTTGCCACCGATTGCTCGCGAGTTCTCAGCGCTGTTGTATTCGCCTGAGCATCGACCTCATCCGGCGCTGAACTTCGCCCAACTCGGCGAGCGCGCCGGAGCTATTGGCGCAGCGCTGCTTCCTTCGTCCCAACACTGAGTCGGGTCGACCCCGCCGGTTAGTGCACGGGTCCTTTGTAGTTGCCGCGAGCCTTGCGAATCTCGTCCCACGCGGCCTCGCGTCCGGCGAGGCCACCGGTAGACGATGTCTTGCCTGGCTCGAGCGCTTTGTAGACCTCGAAGAAGTGTTGGATTTCGGCGACCAACTGCGGCGTGAGGTCGTCGAGATCGTGCACGTTCTCCCAGCGCGGTTCGCGAGGAGGCACACACAGAATCTTGGCGTCTTCGCCCGCTTCGTCGTGCATGTACAACACGCCCACCGGACGAGCTTCTACCCAGACGCCGGGGTACACCGGGTCCTCAAGCAGCACTAAGGCATCGAGCGGATCGCCGTCGCCGCCCAAGGTGTTGGGGATGAAGCCATAATCGGCGGGATAGGTGGTGGCGGTGAACAGCCGACGATCGAGAAAGACTCGGCCGGTGTCGTGGTCGATTTCGTATTTGTTGCGACTGCCTCGAGGAATCTCGATGACGACGTGAATGCAACCTTCGCCCGGTTCGTTTGCCATCGCAACATCGTGGCACACGATCGACGAACGCGAGGCCTTGCTCGTCGCAGCTTTGCAGATCTCGCTGACCATAAGCCGCGGACACCGTTGCAGGAACTAACGTGAGAAAACTATGGAGTTCCGACGCATCACCAACCTGCCACCGTACGTGTTTACGATCATCAACAACTTGAAGATCGAGGCTCGACGAGCCGGTGCCGACGTGATCGACCTCGGTTTCGGTAACCCCGATATTCCTTCTCCGAACATTGCTGTTGAGAAGCTCATCGAGGCGGCTCAGAACCCTAAGAACCACCGCTACTCGCTGAGCCGCGGCCTGCCCAAGCTTCGTGAGGCTGTGGCCGCGTTGTACGAGCGTAAGTGGGGCGTGCAGCTCGACCCTGAGCTCGAGATCACCAACACCATCGGGTCCAAAGAAGGCTTCAGCCACTTGATGTGGGTGCTGCTCGACCGTGGCGACGCTGCCATTGTGCCGAGCCCGAGCTACCCGATTCACATCTACGGTCCGCTCTTTGCTGGCGCCGATCTGCGGCAGGTGCCAATGCGTCACCTCGCCGATCCACGCGTGCAGGGCGACTTCACCGGCGACTTCTTCGACAGCCTTACCACCGCCTACGACGTCGGCTGGCCCAAGCCACGCGTGCTGGTGATCTCGTTCCCACATAACCCCACGGGCGCTGTTGTCGATCTCGACTTCATGCAGCGCGTTGTCGACTTCTGCCGCGAGCGCGAGATGATCGTGGTGCACGACTTCGCATACGCCGATGTTGGCTTCGAGGGCTATCAGCCGCCATCCATCCTGCAGGCCGAGGGCGCCAAGGAATGCGCTGTAGAGCTCTACAGCATGACCAAGAGCTTCTCGATGGCTGGCTGGCGTTGCGCCTTCCTCGTGGGGAATAAAGAGGTTGTGCAGGCGTTGGTGAAGCTGAAGAGCTACCTCGACTACGGCATGTTCCAGCCGGTGCAGATTGCTGCCACCGTCACGATGAACGAGGCCCCCGATTATCCCGAAGAGGTGTGCGCGATCTACGAGAGTCGTCGCGACGCGCTCATCGATGGTCTCGGTCGCATTGGGTGGGACATCCCCAAGCCCAAGGGCTCAATGTTTGTGTGGGCTCCAATTCCTGAGCCATACAGCGACATGAACTCTGTTGAGTTCTGTTCGCACGTTGTGCGCGAGTGCGATGTGGCGTTGTCGCCTGGTCTGGGTTTTGGCCCTGGCGGCGAGGGCTTCGCCCGTTTCGCGTTGATCGAAAATGAGCAGCGCATCCATCAGGGCATTCGCAACCTCAAAAAGGGTCTCACCAGGCTCGGATGATCGCAGCGCCTGTCGAGGGCGCAGCGCTATTCAGGTTCAGCCGCGAGTGCGCTCTACGGCGCGCAACCATTGCTCATGCTGAGCATCTGCAACGGAACGATCTTGTGTTGGGCTGAACTCTGCTTCGAGTTGCCACTGCGCGGAGATTGCCTCAAGCGAGGGCCACACTCCTTCGGCGAGTCCAGCGAGAAACGCAGCGCCGAGCGCTGTGGTTTCTTGGTCCCGTTGACGACGAACCGTGACACCGAGCTGGTCTGCTTGCATTTGCAGCATCATGTCGAGCACCGAGGCGCCACCATCGACGCGTAGATCATGAAGCGTTG
>JAPKZR010000025.1 GCA_026393695.1 Actinomycetota bacterium | reverse complement strand
CGGACCAAAGATGTCCCATCCGCCGGCGGAGCCGAAGTCGAGTTCTACATGGTCGCCAACGAATCCAACGGCGGTGACCCAACCGTTGCGCGGTTGCCCGTCAGCCAACACCCAGGTGGTGTCGAATCGTTCGCCGTCGCCTGCGAGGCCACCCGAGATGGGCACCCCGGGCAGCATTTCGCTGATTCCCGTGGCGAGCGATGTGCCGTTCACCCTGAGGCCGTCGGACAGTACGAACACGCCGCGCAGACTTGGATGTTTGAGTGCAGCTCCGAGCTGACGCCCAGCGCGACGGGCGCCACCGGCAGCCTCGACCTCTACTGACGCTGAGAAAACTTGAGTTCGATCGAAGCGAGCGATCACAGCAACCAACGATTCGTCGGCCAATGCGCCACCGCTGATCTGGCCGGCGGTGGAACAGCCGACCACCGATTTTCCTGCATACAGGTTGCTGAGGTGCTGCAGCGGTTGGTCAGGGTGTGCGCCGATGCTGGTGTCTGCAAAGGCCAGAACCAGCGTGTCTCGATCGTCGGGCTCGGGCAACGGCGATGACCATCCGCTCTGCGTATCCCATGTCAGTGTCTGAGCCTGCACAACTTCCCCGCTTTCCTGTTCTGAAATGGGTATCGGCTGATTGTGGGTGAATCTTGAGCGAAAACGGTGTACGACCGCGCGTTGCGGCCCCGACCGAATGAACCGCCGAGGGGCACTACGGTGTCGCCCATGGACACCGTTTCAGAGCCGCCCCTTTTGCTCAAGCCGCTGTTGCGCGGTTGGTCGCATGTGGTGGCCCTTGGTGTCTTGCTTGTTCTTGGATCGTTACTCATTGGCCGAGCGGCCGATACGGCGCGCGGGCCCGGCTTGATGGTGATTTACGTTCTTGGCACGGCAGCGATGTTCGGTGTGTCGGCCGCGTACCACCGCCTGCGTTGGACTCCTCGAGCGCGAGTGCTGATGTCGAAATTCGACCACTGCACGATCTTCCTTGCGATTGCCGGCGCGTACACACCGGTTGCCGTCGTGGGACTCAGCGGCAACTACCAGCTTGTGGTGCTCTGCATCTCATGGGGTGGTGCCGTCGTTGGTATCTCGTTGCAGTGGCTGCCGTTTCATCTGCCGCGCTGGCTCTTTGCCGCCGTGTATGTGCTGGTGGGTTGGTCGGCGATGTTTGCCTTCACGCAGCTCTACAACGGGCTCGGGCCATTGGGCTTTTCACTTATCCTTGGTGGCGGCGTGGCGTACACAATCGGCGCCTTGGTCTATGCCCTCAAGCGACCCGATCCGTGGCCGCAGGTGTTCGGCTATCACGAGGTGTTTCACGTGTTCACCATCATCGGCGCCGGCTTGCATTTCGCAGCGATCTACGGCGTCGTGCTGTCGAAGCTCTAGGCGTCCTCGGCACTCCCACCGAGTTGTGCCTCGGGCAGCAGCACGCCCGGGTTGAGCATGTTGTGCGGGTCGAGGCTGGCTTTCAGAGAGCGAAGTGCGTCTACTTCGGCGGCTCCGCGTTGGGCGACAAGCCAGTGCGTCTTGGCGATGCCGATGCCGTGTTCGGCGCTGATGGCGCCGCCTCGCGAAATGACCATCTGCAACACCTGATCGGTAATGGTTGCGGCCGCTGATCCGGCGTTGAGTGTGTTGAGGTGCAGGTTGCCCTCGGCTAGGTGACCGAAGTTGATCAGAGTTGACTGCGGTGCCAAGCGGTTGATGAGCGTTTCGATGTCGGCGGTGGTTTGGCTCAGCACACCGAGCGGTAACGCCACATCGAGCTTGAGTGGAACGCCACGATGGTTGATCGCTGTGGTTACGTTGTCGCGTAGCTCAAGCAGTCGACCGCGCGCTGTCTCGTCGGTTGCAACAGCCGTGGAGCTTGTGGGTGCGTGCAGGGCGAGCACCCTCATCAGTTCGTCTTGTTGGTCGGAGTTTCCGGCGCACTCAATGAGTAAGTACGCGCCTGCGTCAGTGGGTATCGGGCATGTGCGCTGCAGGTGCTCGCACACCAGCGACATCGCCGAAGGCATCAACAGTTCAACCGAGTCGAGTTGCGCGAGTTCACGACGCAGCGCTGGCAAGAGATCGAGAGCAGCCGCGAGAGATGGCAGGCCAACCAACGCCGTCGCTGTGTGCCGATACCAGGGCACCAGTTTGAGGCGCACAGCGGTGATGATCGCCATCGTTCCCTCGCTGCCGCACAGCAGCGACGGCAGGTGCAGTCCGATGGTTTCTTTCGGTAGCCCCGAGAGCGACCCGATGACTTCGCCGTTGGCGAGCACGGCTTCGATGCCGGCAACTTGGGCGCGCATGGTGCCGAAACGGATAACCCGTGACCCGCCAGCGTTGGTTGCAACGGCGCCACCAATGGTGGCCGAATCTCGTGAAGCAAAGTCGATTGCAAGATCAAGTGCAACAGCGCGAGCGTGATTTCGCGCCGCAGCCAGCGTGACGCCAGAGCCGACGGTGACCTGTGATGCGGCAGTATCGACAGGGTCGCACCGGGTGAGCCGAGCGGTGGACACGATCACTTCGTGATTGCGAGGAACACCGCCGCCGACGAGTCCGGTGTTGCCGCCTTGGGTCACGATGGCTGCATTGTGCGCTATGCAGATGCGCACAACAGCGGCAACTTCATTGGTGTTGCCCGGGCGCACAACGAGGCGACTGGCGCCATGAAATCTGCCGGTCCAATCGGTCTCGAAGCTCGCGCGCATGTCGGGGTCAACCAACACATGACCCGCCCCCACCACAGCGTGCAGTTCGCGGCACAGCGCGTCGGGCGACGGGCTCATCAGCCGACGATAGTGGCCCCGGCGGGGAGATCGCCGAGTAGGGCATCGCTGATCCAACAACGTGTGAGATGCAACGTGCTGCGAATGCGCACCACCTTTTTCGGTTCGGTGACTGCCCGACCACACATGCTGAGCGCCGCCTTGATGCAGGCTTCTTCGTCGGGCAGCACCATCGGCATGCGGCTGCGACGAACGCCGCTGGGACCGGCCGTAAAGCAGTTCACGTAGGTCTTTTGCCAGTCGATTGTGTTGGCCAACGATGCCGGAATGAAGTCGGCCAAGCCGATGCCCAACACGTTGCCTCCGCTGACCTCGGTGATGTCGAGCATCACGATGGTGGCCACGCGCGGCGATGTGAAATCGTCGAGGCCGTGCACCCAAAAGCGTCCGGTGACATTGGGGTCCATGGTGGTGCCGCTGATGTCTTTGCCGCCCTGCTCGATGATGAGCACATCGATCTCGTCGAACGGCAGCGCCGGCACAAGCGCCTTTGCGTAGTCGAGCAACTGGCGTTCGGCTTCGCCGCCCACGTCGTTGGCAGTGAAGCCTTCGACCCGAACAACCTCGCCTGCAGCCGACTCGACCGTGGCAACGCCACCCAGCAGCCGACCGGTTGAGCGCAACGCGTCGATGCCACGAAGCAAGCGCTCGCGCATCTCTACTGGGCCACATGCGTGAATCTGCGCAGCGCCTGGCTGCTTGCCAAAACCAACGACGGCCATCTTCGTGCAGCCGCTTTCGATGGGTCCGTGAAAGCAGGTATGAGGCTTCACGCGATTCACCGGAAGAATGCGATCGGCGCCTGCCGCGTGTGCGTCGAGATACAGCGGCATGCCATCGTCGGTGCGCGCGACCTCGATGGTTTCCATCGTGGCGCGAATCTCGGCACCCATCGCCTGCTCGGTCATGCCCAGCACCTCGAGCATTGTTCGTTGCCCGTCGGCGGTGGCGCCGCCGTGGCTGCCCATTGCCGGAACCACAAACGGTTCGGCTCCAAGATCGCGTAGGCCCAAGATGGTTCCGCGCAGCACATCGACGCGGTCGCTGAGTCCTCGGCTACCAGCGCCAACCGCCACGGTCATGCCCGCAGTGACGTCGTTGGCGAGTCGTTGGGTAACGGCCGCGCGGGCCGCGCCAGCGACATCGGTGATCGTTGGCGGCGACGGAATTGCTAACGACACCTCATGCAGTTGTGGAACCACGATGCCCGGGTTGAAGGGGAGTTCAATGCCCTTCGAGAGCTGTTCCCACGGATTCGCTGATGCCATGGCGTGACTGTACAACCATGCCGTTGAGCCAACGAAGGGGCGGCGCTCAGCCAGCCGGATTGGCTGCGAGATGGCCGAACCGCCCCGCGGGTCGGATCCGGCGATATGCCTCGACCGTGGGAGCGAGTTCGGTTGGTGCCGCACCGTGCAAGATCACGCCGTCGGCGCCGAGATCGAGTTGGCGCAGCACCGCAGCTGCGCATTGTTCTGCCGAACCGGTGGCCGCCGGAGCCAGCCATTCATCGGGAATCAGCGTGGCGACGTGTTCGAGTTCGCTGGTGGTTGCCTTGCCGTCGAACGCACCGCGAAAGCCAGCCACAAATGGGTCGGCACGGAATCGTTCGAGCACTGCCGGATCCCAGTTGTTGGTGCGCACCATCAAGTCGCCGTAGCCCTGTAGGTATGTGGCCAAACGCCCTACGGTCTTCTTCAATCGCACGTCTTCGGGGATCCAATCACCAATGGTGGCGAAGCAACTCCAGACCCGCACAGAGTCAGGATCGCGGCCCGCTTGCTCGGCTGCGCGCTTCACGCCAGCGACGCAGCGCTGCAGGGTTTCGTCGGTGAAGAAGGTGTGCAGGATCACCCCGTCGAATGCCCGGCCGCCGAGCGCCAGCGACTGCGGTCCGAACGCGGTGAGCATCAGCGGGATGTCTTCGTCGAACTCGGTATCGAGGGCGAGCAACGGAAACTTGCCGCAGGGTCCGTCGTGCCCAAACACCACTTCGCCCTTCCAGAGGCGACGCATCAGGCCAGCAAAATCCTCCATCTGCGCCGTTGTGATGTGATCCATACCGAACGCATCGAAGAGTTTGTCGATGCCGCGGCCGAGGCCCAGCGCGAAGCGGCCGTTGGTCATGCGATGCATCGTGGTTGCGTAGCTGGCGGTGACGATGGGGTGGCGAGTGTTGTGGTTGGTTGCGCCGGTGGCGATGCCCAAGGTTTCAGTGACGGCCGCTGCGGCGCCGCTGATGGTGACGATCTCTTTCACGTTGAACCGCTCGGATAAAAACACCGAGCCGAAACCCATCGCTTCGCCATCGCGGCATTCGTCGAGCAGATCACGCGGCGACTTTGGTGCGCCGGCAAGTCCGTAGAAACCGAGTTCGTTCAATTGTGGTGCTGCAGCCTGATTCACGAGGCGAACCGTATCGAACACATCGGCTTCGGCCGATACCCTTCGTGCCCATGACCCGCCCCAGCGACCAATGGCCCGTGGGTGGTAGCTACACCTTTGGCGGACGTCAGGGGCGCATGTCGCCCACCCGTCAACGTGCGTTCGATCACTTAGTCCCGCAGTACCTGCTCACGCTGCCGGTACCGGCCGCCGAGCGACTCATCGTCGAGATTGGATGCGGCAAGGGCGAGGCCACTGCCGCCATGGCGCCGGTTGATTCTCCCGCGATGGTGATCGCCTGCGAGCCCAACGAGGCAACGATGGCGCATCTCGCCACGCTGCTTGATGCCGACAACATCACCAACGTTCATCTCTGGATCGGCGATGCATTCGATCTGTTGGCCCACCTCGGCCCTCAGGCCGTTGATGAGATCAGGGTGTGGTTTCCCGATCCCTGGCCCAAGCCGCGTCACGCCCACAAGCGGCTGTTTACGGCGCTACGCCTTGGCCTCATCGTCGATGCCTTGCGGGTAGGTGGCGTGTTGCGAGTAGCCACCGACGATGCGGCCTACGCCGATGAGGTGCTCGAGGCAATTGCCAACGAACCTCGGCTGATCGGCGGCCGG
>JAPKZR010000055.1 GCA_026393695.1 Actinomycetota bacterium | reverse complement strand
TCGCACAGGCGGCGATCGGCACTGCTGAATACTCCGGCACCCACGAGGTGCGCCGCGGCGAGATGCGCGGCGTCGTAGCCGCGCAAACCGTGCGCCTCGGCCAGATCGCCGGCCAGTCGCATCAGATCCTCGTCGACCTCGACCACGGACAACTGCGACCACAACACCTCGAGGCCCGCAACTGCACTGCGAAACACGGTGGTGGTGATGCGACGTTGTCGTCGGGCCGCAGCGAGCGCGGCGCGGGCCTCGACGTGAGCGACCCTGACGGTGACGAGCGTGTCCGCCTCGTCCCAGATCACCGCGGCCTCCGCGGTGCCGACCTCGTCGATGAGCAACTTGATGAGCGTGGACGTGTCGACGTAGGTGATCACTGGCGTTGCTCGGCCACCAATTCGCTGACCGATCCAGATGCGTGCAGTGGCACCGGACGTTGGCGCACCTTCGAGGTCGGAGGTCGAACCAGACCGGCTTCGATTAACGCTGCGAGTTTGTCCGTCGGCTGATCGGCGATGCCGTTGAGCCGGGCGATGGGTCGACCGCGGTCGGTCACGACGACCTCGACTCCTGCCTCGACCTGATCGAGGTAGCGGCTGAGGTTGTTCTTGAGGTCGCGAACCCCGACCTCGATCCGTGTCGATGTAGCTACCTTCATGTAGACGAGTGTAGCTACTTGCCGCTGCGATGTCACGGGCTGTTCCTCGAATTGTGCTTCCGAGTGCCTTCCCGGGCACCAATGCAGATGCTGAGCAATTGCCCCGCTACCGCTTAGCTGATTCGGAATGCGCCGCGCATCACTGGGTGGATACGGCAGAAGTAGGTGTACGTGCCGGGTGGCAGATCGGATGGCGTGGACCATGTGACGCGGCCGGCGGTTGGTGGCCCGGCATCGCCGAGCTGACCCGAGTCGAAGGAGATGTCGGCGTCGGCCAATGGGTAGGCAATGCCAGTGGCTCCGGTGCATGGCGCCTTGCAAGCAGTGATGGTGTGCCATTCGCCGTTTTCGAGCGGTGCATCGACGTTGTTGTAGGTGATGGTGCCGCCGGCTTGAACCGTAGGAATTGGGTCGGCGCGCAACATGTCGCCCTGGGCGTAGATGAAGTCGGAGATATCGATCGGCGAAGCTGCTGGTTGTGAGGGCAGCTGCGATGCGTCGGCGTACTTGTACTTGGTATCGACGCCACCGCCATGGTTGTCGTTTTCGGCCAAGTGGCCGTGAGTCAACTCGCCAGGGCCATCAACCGCAGTGGTGAATGGATCGGCAGCGGCGAGGGTGTCGGCAGCATTGAGCGTGTCGGCCATCCACACGATCATGATGCCCATCGACTCGTACCACGATGCGCGTGAGCTGTCGTAGGTTGCCGTGGTGGACAACACATCGCCCTTGCGCACGGCGACGCGCCAGTCTTCGAGTGTGGCGGTCATTGAAACATCCCACGACACGGCGCCTGCGGGTTCGTAGTAGTTGGCGTCAGAGACGAACAAGTGAGCCGTGTCTGTGGCGCCCGCTTTGGCGTGATCGGCAAGCGCGGTGGCTCCTGCTCGCTGCAACCACAAGTCGGTGTTGAGGCCGCCTGGGTGCAGGTGGCCGGCAGTGGCCAATAGCACGCCATCGCGGTCGACGGTCCATGCGTTCTTGGCTGGGTCGGTGCCGTATGGGGTGGTGGCATCGTCGGGATAGGTGTAGAGGCCATTTTGACCCGAACCCTTTTGCACGTCGAACACCGGATAGATGCTGCCGTTTTGCACGTCGGTCCAGATCGGCCGCGCCGCCACCATGCCAACAGCTGCAGCGCTATCGGCCGGAATGAAATCGAGGTCGTAGGTGACCCACACCTGTTGTTCGTCGGGCCACAAGTTGTGGATCATGTAGTTGAGGACCCACTTGTCGGTGGCTTTGTAGCTGTAGCCGTAACCCACTGGCAGCGCCATCGTGGTCTTCTCCTCGCCAGCGGCGAAGAAGCGCTCAGGCAGCTTCGCTGTTGAGTCGCGGGCCGAGCTGTTCAGCCACACGCCATGGTGAAGGTGGATGACATCGACGCCCGGAATCGTGCCGTCGGCCAAGCGCAGATCGGGGGCGATGCGCACGATGAAGCCGTCGACGTCGGGCTTTGGAATCTTCTCGCGGGTGAAGTCGATGTTGTTTTGGCCGGGCTTAATGCTGATCGGCCCGATCTCGAAGTGCATGCGGGTGGCGCCAGCCTGAACCGGACGACCGGCCACGGTAGATGTGGTGGAGACTTCGCTCGCTGGAGTGGTGGCGTCGGCCGCCCCCGTTGTGCCAGAAGTGCCCGCAGAGTTCGACGAGGCGCTGCTGCAGCTTGCGGCTGCACCGATCAGTACGGCGAGGCCGATTGCTCCAAAACTTCTGGCGTTCATTGGGGGTCCTTTGGTCGAGCGATTACTTGGCAGCCGCCAAGATACCACGGGAGCTTGTTAACATCAACGCTCAAACGTGGTCTCAACGACCATGCGAACCTACTTGAAGGATTCCTGTGTTTCTTGCTTGTGCTGTCATCACGTCGCTGCTGTCGTTGGTTCTGCTGGGTTCGGCCGCAGGCAAACTCACCAAGCACCCCAAGGTGACCGAAAACCTTGGTAAGTGTGAGGTGCCATCGAATTGGCACCCACGCCTCGCAGCAGCCGAAATTGCTGGCGCGCTCGGCATGGTTCTCGGTCTCTGGGTTCCTGCGCTGGGCGTGGCCGCAGCCGTTGGTGTGGTGTTGTATTTCGTCGGTGCTGTCATTGCCCATGTGCGCGTGAGCGACAACGAAGTGGCTGCGCCGATCGTTTTCATCGTGCTTGCTGTGGTCGTCATCGTCTTACGCATCGCCACCCGCTAGGGCAAACACCAGCGTCCGCTGTATCCGCGAGGGCGTAAACACCAAGCGGTACTGTCGAAGCTGTGACGCAGAGAACGCCCAGCGCGGCACGTACTTCGACGACCGCTGAACCGCAGGTCCATGCGCGCCGCTCAGGCCGACACTCCACTGCCACGATTCCGAAGGCTCAGGCCGCCGACACTGTTGAGACGGCTCCCGAACCGCAGGTCGCCAAGCCAGTTGGCGGGCAAGGCTCGATCCTGCTGCAGCATCCGGCGGCTCCGCCGGTCACGATCACCCACGAGTTCGTCATTACCGGCGAGCCAGCCGAAGCGTTGTGGGAGGCCTATCGCGACAACTTCGAGCCGTTGAAGTCGCTGGCGATCCTGCGCCATTTTGATTCGCGCGAAGAGGTGTTGGACCAGTTGGCCAACCCGAAGATCCACAAGATCGTCGGTTGGCAAGAGGGCCGTCCCGCGGGGTTGGCCATGGTCACGAACAGCCTCGAAGACGTCACCGAGATTTCGCCCGAATTTTTGCGTGCAAAGTTCCCTGACCACGCGGCTCGCAATGCCATCTATTGCGGCATGCTCGTGATGGTCAGCCACGCATTACGCGGCCGCACGCTGTTCGGCCGGTTGTATACCGAGCTGTGGCAGGTGCCGGCGCTTGAGGCCGGAATCTTGGTGTTCGATGTGTGCGAATTCAACCGAATGATGTTCGATACCGATGAACTGACCAAGCGCATCGCGAACTCGTTCCCACGTTCGGCCGTCGAAGTTCTCGACCGTCAGACGTGGTACGTCGCCGAGCTTCCCGAACCGATTCCAGGTTCGCGTCCGGTGTGATTTAGCTGCGGTGCGGGGTTGCGGCGCAGCGGCGCGAACTGGCCAGCTGACGGCTCTGCGCAAGACCCAAACGCTGCAATACAGCGGGTACGTCTACGGCCGATACTGCCTTGCTGAACAAGAAGCCCTGCGCCTGGCGGCAGCCGAGCGAGAACAGATGCTGTGCTTCTTCGACGGTCTCGACGCCTTCAGCAATTGTGCTGAGATCAAGTGCTGAGCCCATTGCGATAATCGCGCTGACGAGCGACGAGTCGGCTTGGTGTTGCCCAAGTCCGGTCACGAACGAACGGTCAATTTTCACCGTCGACACGGGGAACCGCTTGAGGTACGACAGCGACGAGTAGCCGGTGCCGAAGTCATCGACTGCAAGATGCACGCCAAGGGTGGTGAGGCCGGCCATCACCGAAGCGGTGAGCACGGAATCCTCCATCATCACGCTCTCGGTGATCTCTAGCCACAGTGCATGGCCGGGCAAGTTGTAACGCTCGAGTGTTTCTGCGACGGTGTCGACAATGTCGCTCTCTCGGATCTGACGAGCCGACAAGTTCACCGACACGTAGAGGCGTTCGCCGCCCGGGATGGTGCGGCGCCACTCAGCGATATTGCGGCACGCTTCGTCGAGCATGAATGCGCCCAACGGAACGATAAGGCCCGACTCTTCGGCGACCGGAATGAACTCGGCTGGCGAAACCATCTGACCGTCGTCTTGCCAACGAGCGAGCGCTTCGAAACCATTGACACGACCATTGGGCAACGAGACCAATGGCTGGAAGTACGCCTCGAAGTGGCGCTCGGTGAGTGCGCGACGCAGACGGCGTTCCAGGGCAACGCGGCGAGCCACTCGCTCACGCATTGATGAATCGAAGATCGTGACTCGGTTGCGGCCGCTTTCCTTCGAGCGGTACATGGCCGTGTCGGCTTCTTGAATGAGTGTCGCTGGAGCGGCGCCATCGCTTGGGTACGCAACGGTGACGCCGACCGACACGGTGATGAACACTTCACCGGAGTCAAGGAAGAAACTGTCGCTCAGTGAGCGACGGATACGTTCGCCGAAGCTGTATGCGCCGATGGTGTCGAGGCTCAGCAACACGATGAACTCGTCACCTGAGATACGGCCAACGATGTCTTCGGGACGAAGGCACGAGGCGATGCGGCGGGCCGCGAGCCCGAGCAACTGATCGCCCATGCTGTGGCCCATTGAGTCGTTGACCAACTTGAATTGGTCGAGGTCAATGAACATCACGGCAACGGGCGAGTTGGTAGGTGCCTGATCGGCGAGCATGTCGTCGATGTGATCGATGATGGCCGTGCGACTTGGGAGACCGGTGAGTTCGTCGTGCGTTGCCTGATGTGACAGGCGAGACTCGAGCGCAGCCTGCTCGCGCATTGAGCTAGCGAGACGCAGAATTGCAGTGATGGCGAGCACCAGGCAGAGCCCCATTGAAACGGTCTTGCCATTTGGGTTCTGAGTGCTTGCCACGATGATCGGCGCCATCAGCGCAGCGGCAACTGCGATCAAGCGGCTTGGGCCAAGTGTGCCGACTCGACGTTCGTTGTTACGGGTGAAGAAACGAATCGAAGGATGCAGCACGGCTGAGCTGATGCACGCAGGAACGAGCAGGTATGGAACCTCAAGGAGGGCCTGTGGAGCCATAAACGTGCCGACTTCGCCAAGCGCAAAAATGACGTCGCCGAACAACAAGGCAACGGTGCCGGCGAGCAGCAAGCGAAATGCAACCGAGCGGTCGCCCGCAGCGAACGCCAGTCGGGCTGCGAGAGCGAGGAGGCACATCGACATCACCGGATAGATCGAGATAACGAGCCTCGCCATGATCCACGTGCCCTTGATGTCGAGCGTTGGAGCCACGACGATCTGGTTCACGATCAACATGGCACCGGTGCTGAGCATGATCCCGTCGAGCAATGCCCCTGGTTCGCTACGGCCGCGACGAGCGCGAGTGAGGCCGATGAGAGCGGCGCCAAACAGTACGTAACCGGGTATTGAGAACAGGTCGGGGAGTAGCGATCGATTTGAGGTCAGATCACCGTTCGAGTGGGTGAGATCACCAACAGCGCCGCTGATGGTCCACAACGCGCCGGTAGCGACGAGTGACCACCATGGCCATTGCAGGTGAGGCTGATGGCGACGCAGACCGATGGTCGCGCAGACCACGCCGGCGGCAGTGATGACTGGGTACGCCAGGCCGAACAACAAGCCCGCAGCGTGGGCCGAGATGACGACACAAAAGCTTGCAAGAACGATCCACGTAACTCGACTGCGGTTCGCCGAAAGTGCAACCACATTGTGGCTTGGCTCGGGCATCGAGACTCGCGAAACAACTGCGGATTCACGGGTGCCAACGTCGGACCCTCGTTGGGTCTGCGCTTCGATTTCGTTGTCGACACCACCGAGGTCAAGAAGACTGTTTGGTGGGCTGGGATTCTTTGGCACGAAATTACATCGGCACCGTTAACACAACCTTGAGGAATCACTCGGCCTTTTTCGAGAACACCCGTTGCATCGGTCGCCACACTGCGCCGATCACCAGCAACGCAAGCCAGAACAACGGATTGCCGAACACCCGAAGCATCCACTCGGTCTCGCTGGCGAGCGCATCGATGCGTCGCCCGATGTAGGCGAGTGAGGCGACGATTGCGCCAATGAGGCCGACGATTGCACCGCACAAGAACGCGCTTTGGCGGATGACTGAGCTGTGGCGACGCACGCCAGTTTGGCCGGTAGACATGATCTGGATCAGCGCGATGGCGGTAGTGCCCAAGCCGAAGACCAGAGCGCAACGTGCGCCGAAGCCGAGTCGTTGCCATGCGCCGGGGGTGTCGGTTGATCGCTTGGTGAGTAGCTGCCACGCAGCGTTTGAGGTGCGGTCGAACATCGAGAACCCGGCGAGTGCGGTGAAACCCGACGCGAGTTGTTGCAGCGTGGTGAACGCGAAGCCAACTGCTGCAGTGATGGGGATGACGATTGCGTTTGAGTTGACGCTGATGATCTTCGCTAACGCCCACGGGGTAACGGTTTCATTACCAGGGCCCCACTCGTATGACAGCCAGATGATCACGCCAACAAGAGCGAAACGATGCGCCAATTGCGATTCTCGAAAGTCGGTACGTATCGCAGACCGAAGGGTGGACCGGTCGTTTCGTTGCGTCTGGCGGTCGCTGCC
>JAPKZR010000077.1 GCA_026393695.1 Actinomycetota bacterium | reverse complement strand
CGTCGACGAACTGGTACCGGGCGACCAGTTGCACGAGCGTGCGATCGCGTTGGCCGCCGAGCTCGCCAAAGGCGCAACGGTGGCGCAGGCCATCACCAAGCAAACGATCGATGCTGGATTGTCGATGTCGTTGGCCGATGGGCTCGCGCTCGAACAACGTGCGTTCGCTGCGGTCTTCGAATCTGACGACAGCCGCATCGGCGTGCAGAGCTTTTTAGAGCACGGTCCAGGCAAGGCCAGCTTCGTCGGCCGGTAGCCGAGCGGGTCGATGCCGCGGGCAAGGCCAGCGCTGCTGCGAGACTGCGTGCCGTGCCACGTTCTGAAGATCACATCGCGCAAAGCGTTACAGCTGTTGCGGGTGAAGGTGGCGTTGCTGTCTCGTATGTCTCTGACACCGATCGATCAACAGCGTGGTCGATCTTCTTGGTGGTCGTCTCTGCGCTGATCTTTAGCACCGGCGCTTTGTTCGTTCGTGGTCTCGACCATCCGCATGCGTGGACAACGGTGTTCTGGCGATCGGTCTCGGCGTCTGTCAGCTTGCTGATCCTCATCGTGTGGAGAGAGCGCAACAATTCGCTGCAGGTCATCCTCAAGATGGGCAAGCCAGGGTGGGCGGTCGGTGCAGCGTTCTCGGGTGCATCGGTTGGCATGGTGGTTGCGTTGTCGCGCACCAGTGTTGCGATTGTGCTCGTGATCTACGCGCTCGCTCCGCTCGCTGCGGCGGTGCTCGCATGGATCTTCATCGGCGAGCGAGTGCATGGCTACACATGGCTGGCTATTGCGGTCACCGTGGTGGGCGTTGGCTACATGGTCTCGGGCTCGAGTGCCAGCGGTTCGGCCATTGGAGCGCTCATTGCGCTCATCGTTCCGGTGTCGTTCGGATTTGGCACCGTGATCATTCGCCGTCACTCTGCGATTGCGATGATTCCAGCAATGTTGCTCGCTGCGTTTATCAGCGCAGTGATTGCGCTGCCGTTTGCGCACCCGTTCGACGTGACCACGCACGACCTCGTGCTGATGTTGGCGTTCGGCTTTGCGCAGCTCGGCGTTGGCCTCGCCATCTTCGCGGTGGGCGCAGCCGGAGCCCCAGCAACCAATGTGGCGTTGTTGTCGATGCTCGAGCCGATCATGGGACCAATTTGGGTGTGGATCTTTATGAACGAGTACCCAGGCGTTCCGGCGTTGATTGGCGGGACCACTGTGTTCACGGCACTGGTCATCCACACCTTGTACGTGGCATGGCTCGCATGGTGAAGCCGGAGTTGCAGCGATCAGTTGGCGATTAGTTGGCCCACGCAATGCATCCGAGTTCGAACGCGTTGGCGAGCAGGGGATGGCTGGGCAACACCCGGGCGGTGAGCCCGTATGCGCCGGATCGGCCCACCACGTACTCGCCCAACCACACGTGATCGGCGCCGATAGTGAGCTCGCAGATCTGTGGCGACGGCAACAGTGAGCCTTCGCTGTCGATGGGGCCGTGCAACACCTGCACGCGCACCTCGTTGGGTGAGAACTCGCCGAGGTCGACGCTGACCCGCAAGTAACGGCGCTCGCCTTCGTGGCCTTCGCCGGTGTTGGTCTCGATGTTCGAGACACGCACGCCCGACCATGCTGCTCGCACGTGCGACTTCCAAGCGGCAAGGTTGCGGACTCCGGCCGAGTCGTCGTTGCTCAGAGCGGTGGCGCCAGCGGCGGCGGGCTCGTACAGATTGGTCACGTAGTCACGAACCATTCGTGATGCCGTGACCTTGGGGCCCAGCGACGCCCAGTTGTGCAGCATGCGGTCGACCCAACCCTTGGGCACACCACTTGGGCTGCCGCCCGTGTCGTAGAACAGCGGAACGATCTCTTGCTCAAGCAATCCGAACAAGCTCATTGCCTCGCGCTGATCGCGGCGGATCGGATCTGGATCGTCGTCGATTGAGGCGATGTCCCAACCGTTTTCGCCGTCGCTCCATTCGTCCCACCAGCCGTCGCGGATGCTGCAGTTGAGGGCTCCGTTGAGCGCAGCTTTCATGCCGCTGGTGCCGCACGCCTCGTGTGGCCGCAGTGGGTTGTTGAGCCACACATCGCAGCCGTGGTACATCGTGCGTGCCACGGCAATGTCGTAATCGGGCAGGAAGACGAAACGCTGATGGATATCGAATTCGCGAGAGAACAGTTCGATTGACTGAATCATTGCCTTGCCCGGATGATCGGCCGGGTGCGACTTGCCGGCGAACACGAACTGAACGGGTCGATCTGGGTCGAGCAGCAGTCGGCGCAGGCGGTCGGGCTGCGACAGCAGCAAGGTGGCTCGCTTGTATGTAGCGAAGCGTCGGGCGAAGCCGATGGTGAGAATGTTTGGGTCGAGCACATCGGTGCCCCGACGAGCGCGCACATAGTTCACGAGGCGTGATCGGCCTGCCGAACGCGCCGACCACACTCGCTCGTGCGACAGGTTGTAGGCGCGGGCCCATGTGGCATCGTCGGCGCCGTCCCACACGCCATGCACGCCGTCGCGCAGCAACTCATCGACTTCGGGCGACACCCAACTGTGCGCGTGCACGCCGTTGGTGATGTGGCCGATGGGCACTTCGTCGGCGGGTACCTGAGGCCACACGCCGTTGAACATCTCACGACTCACGGCGCCGTGTAAGGCGGCCACGCCGTTGGCGCGGGCCGCCATCTTGAGGCCCATGACGGCCATGTTGAAGCGGGTGTCGTCGGGCTCGTCGGCTCGACTGCCGATACGCATGAGTTGTTCGAAGCTGATGCCAAGCTCGGGTGCCCATTGACCGAAGTACTTCTGCATGAGTTCGGCTGAGAATCGGTCGATGCCCGCTGGCACTGGCGTGTGCGTGGTGAAGACCCCACCCGCACGTGATGACTCAACGGCTTCGGCAAATGAAAGGCCGCTTGCGACGAGCTCGCGAATTCGTTCGAGCGCCAAGAACCCAGCGTGGCCCTCGTTGGTGTGGAACACCTGCGGCGACAATCCGAGAGCACGCAGGGCGCGGACACCGGCGATGCCGAGCACCATCTCTTGGCGCAGACGGTGCTCAACGTCGCCTCCGTAGAGTCGGTCGGTGATGCCGGGTGCGTCGAGCAGATACAGCGGAATACGGCCAACATCGGCGCGCCAGATAGCCACGTTGATGGTCTCGCCAGCGAGGTCGAGGCTCACGTGCAGATCGGTGTGGGTCAGCGCCATGCCCGTGGGCTCGAGCCGCGGAAACCGCTCTTGTTGCCAACCGTCGGCGTCGAGGCTCTGGCGGAAATAGCCCTCGCCGTAGAGCAGACCAACAGCAACCAACGGTACGCCAAGATCGGACGAGGCCTTGAGGTGATCGCCCGCCAGCACGCCGAGGCCGCCGCTGTATTGAGGCACCGATTCGCTGATGCCGAACTCGGGCGAGAAATAGGCAACGAGGTCGAGCGGCGAATCGCCCTTCGTCTGAAACCATCGGGGCGAGGTGAGCGCTGCGTCGAGACGCACCACGGCGTCGGCCACAGACTGCACGACGGCTGGATCGGTGGCGAGGTCGCTCCACGCTTCGGGTGTGATTCGAGCCAGCATCTCTAAGGGCTGGTGGTTCGATTCTTCCCAAGCAACGGGATGCAGGCTCGCGAACAGTTGGCGAAGCTCACGGTCCCAGCACCAGTGCAAGTTGTTGGCGAGTCGATGCAGGCCCGACAGCGCCTCGGGTACGGCTGGGTCGACCCTGAACTGACGAACGCTACGCATGACCTCCGACAGTAGTGGCCGGAGCGTGCGACGAAAACGCCGATGTGTAGACGGCAATCGTGCTGGCCGCGATTGCATCCCATGTGTAGTGATCGGCGAGTAGTTGTGCAGCCGTGGTCTGCAACGTGTTCGCGAGTGTTGGCTGCTTCAGCACCTGTTCGATTCGGTCGGCGAGTTCGTGATGATTGCCAGGTTCGAATAACAGTCCGGCCCCCGTGCCTGCAACGATCTCGGCGAGTCCGCCGGTGCTTGCCACAACGGTTGGCGCGCCAGCGGCCATGGCCTCGAGGGCAACGATGCCAAACGGTTCGTACAGCGATGGGATGACGGCGCAACCGGCTCGATGCAGAATGTCGCGCAGGTCGTCGTCGGGGACGAAGCCGGCAAGCTGCACGATGTCGCTGAGACCCTCGATGTCGATTTGTGATTGCAACTCGGGAAGATACGAACCGCGTCCGGCGATGATGCACTGAATGCCGGGCACGCGAGTGCGCAGCGAGCCAACAGCGCGAGCAAGCACCTGGAAGCCCTTCTCGTATTGAACCCGGCCCCACCCGACCACTAGTGGTCCACGCAGCACGGGCGTAGCCGTAGACGAGGGCTGCCACACGGCGAGGTCGACACCATTCGGAACGAGGTGCACCTTGTCGGCAGGCAGTTCGAATCCACTGACGACTTCACGGATCATGAACTGCGAACAACAGATCACTTCGGCCGCTTGATAGGTGAGCCACCATTCGATCGAGTTGATCGCGGCAGGCATTCCGGGAGGCACATGTCCGCCATGGCGGCCGCGTTCGGTGGCATGAATCGTGGCCACGAGTGGGGCATTCCACAGTTTGGAAATCGTGTCTCCGGCCCACGCAACGAGCCAGTCGTGGGCGTGCACGATGTCGGGCTGCCAACGTCCGAGTTGAGCCGCAAGTTGGGTGATCTGATGGTTAGCCGAGGCCATCCGAGCGACGAGGTTGTCGTCGGGAATCCAAGGAAGGTCGATGCGCGCCCGCAAGATGCGCACGCCGTCGACAACGGTGTCGTCGGGGGCGTCGGGGGTGTGCAAGCTGAGCACAACAACTTCGTGTCCGCTACGCACCATGGCCCGGGCGAGCCCGTCGACATGGGCGGCGATTCCGCCAACGACCAGTGGTGGGTATTCCCATGAGAGCATCAAGATCCGCACGAACAACGACCGTAGCTTGGCCACTGGCGTACGCTCGGTCTTCGTGACCTCTGTTGGTGATCTCGCTGCCGCCGATCAATGGCCCGGCAGCATCGACCTGCATTTGTTCAACGAGGGTCAGCATCGACGACTGTGGGAACTGCTGGGTGCTCATGTGCTCGACGGTGCGGCAGGGGTGCGTTTTAGCGTGTGGGCGCCCAACGCACGCGAGATCTATGTGTCCGGCGACTGGAACGGTTGGGGCGACGGCTCGGCAATGCGTTCGGTGGGCTCCAGCGGGTTGTGGGTTGCAATCGTGCCTGGCGCTGCGGCCGGGCATCGCTACAAGTTTGCGGTGGTCAGCCAAGCCGGCACCACAATGCTCAAGGCCGATCCGATGGCTCGCCAGACTGAGTGTCCGCCAGCGACGGCCAGCGTGGTTGCTGCGCCGAGCGCGCATGTCTGGAACGACCACGAGTGGATGCAGGCGCGCAGCAATCATCCAGACTCGGCCTTGCGTGTGTACGAAGTGCATCTCGGATCGTGGCGATCGGGCGTCACGTCGTACATCGATCTCGCGCATCAACTCGCCGAGCATGTACACGCGCTTGGCTTCACGCACATCGAGCTGATGCCCGTCGCCGAGCATCCCTACGGCGGATCGTGGGGCTATCAGGTCAGCGGTTACTACGCGCCCACTGCTCGGTTCGGCACGCCCGACGAGTTCAGGCAGTTCATCGAGATCATGCATGCCCGAGGCATTGGCGTCATCGTCGATTGGGTGCCAGCACACTTTCCGCGTGACGAGTGGAGCCTTGCCCAGTTCGACGGTTCGGCGCTGTACGAGCACGCCGATCCACGCCAAGGCGAGCACCCCGATTGGGGCACGTTGGTCTTCAACTTTGCGCGCAACGAAGTTCGCAATTTCCTCACGGCCAATGCGCTGTATTGGCTGAAGGAATTTCATGTCGACGGGCTGCGCGTCGATGCGGTTGCCTCGATGCTCTATCTCGATTACAGCCGCGAGCCTGGCCAATGGATCCCCAACGAACTCGGTGGCCGAGAGAACCTTGCCGCGGTGCAACTCCTTCAAGAAGTGAACACAGTGGTTGGCCATGAAGTGCCCGGGGCGCTGATGATCGCCGAAGAGTCAACCGCGTGGCCCAAGGTGACGCATCCGGTGCATCACGGTGGCCTTGGCTTCACACACAAGTGGAACATGGGTTGGATGCACGACACGCTGCAGTACTTCGAGCGCGAGCCGATTCATCGCCATTGGCATCACAGCGAGCTCACCTTCGGACTGCTCTACACCTTCACCGAGCGCTACGTGTTGCCGCTCAGCCACGACGAAGTTGTGCATGGCAAGGGCAGCCTGCTGGGCAAGATGAGCGGCGACGATTGGCAACGCTTTGCCAACCTGCGTGCGCTATACGCATGGATGTGGGCGCTACCCGGCGCACCGTTGTTGTTTATGGGCGGCGAGATCGCTCCGTGGACCGAATGGGACGAATCTGGTGGCCTGCCATGGCACCTCTACGACCATGCGCCGCATCGCGGCGTCAGCGAACTGATCGCTGAGTTGAACGCAACGGCTGATGGATGGCCTGCGTTGTGGGAGCACGACAACAATCCGGCGAGCTTCCAGTGGCTCGACTCAAACGACGCTGAGCATTCGGTCTACGCGTTCATCCGGCATTCGGGCCAGACGCCATCGTCGTCAGCGTCGCCAACTACGCCCACCTCGCCAAGCGTTGTGTGTATCGCCAACCTGACTCCCAATCCTCGTCCGGGGTATCGGGTGGGTGTTTCGGCCACCGGCGATTGGCAAGTGCTCATTGATACCGATCTGGTTCGCTTTGGTGGCAGTTCGTACCGTGGTGGCCACACGGTTTCTGCCACCTCCGAGGTTCCATGGCAGGGACAGCCCGCTTCGGCGATGATTGATCTTCCGGCGTTGTCGGTGCTGTGGCTTGGGGCTCCATCGAAATGATTGCAACACTTCGTGACCCTCGGCTCCGGCCGATGATCTCTGCATGCGTCACCTTGGGACTCGCCGTCGGCGTGTACGCCATCTCGTTTGGCGTGGCCTCAGTTTCGGCTGGGGCATCCACCGCGCAAGCCTGCGTGATGTCGCTGCTCGTGTTCACCGGTGCATCGCAGTTCAGCGCCGTGTCGGTCATCGCCGGCGGTGGCACTATCGGATCAGCGCTCAGCGGCGCGCTGCTGCTTTCGGCGCGCAACGGGGTCTTTGGTTTGGCGAACTCGCGTCGACTCACGGGCCGCCTGCCAACTCGCCTGATCGCTGCACAGCTCACCATCGACGAATCGACAGCGATGTGCGCTGCCCAAGATGACCCCGTTGCACAACGTGCAGCGTTTTGGATTACCGGCGGCTCGGTCTACGTGTTCTGGAACGTTGGCACGCTCATCGGCGCACTCGCTGGCGGGGCCATCAACCCCAAAACATTCGGACTCGACGCAGCCATTCCGGCAGCGTTCGTCGCGATGATCTGGCCTCAGCTGCGCACGTCGCGCGGTCGAATGGCTGTGTTACTTGGTGGCGGCATCTGCCTGGTCAGCATTCCGGTGTTGCCAATCGGTCTACCGATCTTGGCGGCATCGTTGGCGATCATGATTGGCATCCGTCGCGACGAGGTCACGTCATGACATGGACACTGGTGCTCGTGTTGGCGGCGGGCGCGTACGCCTTCAAGTTCCTCGGCCTGGTCGTGGTCGGCGACCGTGTGTTGCCTCCGGTGCTTGAGCGTTGCTTGGCCCTTATCCCGGCCGCGCTTATCGCCGCGCTCATCGTGAAGGACACGCTCTCAGTGGGTCATCACTTGGTTGTCGATGCGCGTGCAGCAGGCGTGGGTGCAGCGATTGTTGCAGCGTGGCGCAAGGCGCCGGTTCTTGCGGTGATCATCATCGGGGCTTCGGTGACGGCGCTCTTGCGAGCGGTGTCGTAGCGCCGAGGCGAACGCGCCGATCAGCCTTCGACGAGTTGTTTGAGGCCGCGCAGGTTGCGACGCCAAATGGGTTTCATCACCAGGCTGCCGCCGATGCTTGAGCCCAGCGAACCGCCGAGCCACCACGGAAACTTGAGCGTCTCGGTCCACGCAAATCGTGTGCGAGTGCCGTTATCGATGGCGGTGAGGGTGAAGATTCCGCTGCCAGTAACCATGCCCGTGTGGCGCACGCCCATGGTTGCCCCGGGCTCCCACTCGGTGATTTCCATGCGGTCGACAAGCTTGATCGGCCCCACCTTGGTGTCGCACAAGAAGCTGGTTCCGACGCCTCGAGTCTGATCGGTTTCGAACCGGATGGCGACGGCGTCGTGCATCCAGTCGACATGGTTCTCGATCGGCTCGACAACCTGCCACACGCGTTCTGGGCTTGCATCAATGTCGATGCTGACTGCAATACGGCTCATCGCAGAATCAGAGTTTGATGGCGACGCGACGGAGTCGGTCGGCAGCATTTTCGGGTGGCACGATGTTGATCAGCACGCCAGTGCCGCGCTCGAAACCGGCTGTGCTCACCAGCTTTGGCCAGAGGTGCACATGCCAGTGGTACTCGCCGGTGTGCTGATGCGGCGCGGTATGGAACACCAAGTTGTAGGCAACATCGCCGAACGCATCGCGCAGGTTGATGAGCGCATCACGAATGGCTCGGCCAACTGCCGCCAGCGACGTGTCGTTGGCATCTTGCAGATGCAGATCGTGTTGGCGCGGGATGATGAGCAT
>JAPKZR010000241.1 GCA_026393695.1 Actinomycetota bacterium | reverse complement strand
GCCGCATTGAGCATTACGTGAACGTTGCGTTTCGTTGCCCGCACTGCCTTGAAAGCCTTGCTGAGCGCCAGCAAGAGTACGTCTGCCCGTCTGGGCACCATTTCGACCGCGCCAAAGAGGGTTACGTCAACCTGTTGCCTGGCGGGCGCCTCAAGAGTCGCCCCGCAGGCGACGACGACTCAATGGTGCGTGCCCGCAGGCGGGTATTCGATGCCGGCTTGTACGACCCCGTGATTGGGGCAGTGGCCGCTTCGGTCGCCCACTCCCCCGTTACCAACATCGTCGATGCCGGGTGCGGCGAAGGCTCGTATCTGGCCGCAGCCACCACCCTGTCGGGCGCTGCCGGATGGGGCATCGATATCTCCAAGCCCGCAATTCGTCTCGCTTCGCGTCGGCATCGCACACACCGGTACGCGATCGCGTCGAGTTACGCGCTTCCCTTCGCCGACAACTCGTTCGAGGCCTTGATCAACGTGTTCTCGCCTCGCGACTTTGCTGAGATGCTGCGCGTGCTCGCCCCAGGCGGCAGCGCGGTTGTCGCGACCCCGGGCCCTCGCCATCTCGCCCAACTCAAAGCGCTTGTCTATGACGACCCGCGCCCGCATGTCGACCGCTCTGACCCCGATACCGATGCGACTGCAGATGAACCCTCGCCTGATCACGTGAGTTCGGTGCAGTTCGAACTCTCACTCAACGATCAAGATCTACGGCTCAGCCTGCTCGAGATGACACCGTTTTGGTGGAGTACAACACCCGAGCGACGTGAGGTCATCGCGGCGACGCCACTGGTCGTCGACATCGACATTCAACTCAGCGTGTACCGCAAGCCCAATGGGTCGGCGCCTGTCCAAGTGCTCTAGCGTCGGGGTGCAACTACTTCGTTTACTCCCCTGGAATGAGAACCACATGGAACGTGAAGCTTGGATCATCGACGCCGTCCGCTCGCCACGAGGCAAGGGCAAGGACACCGGCTCACTGCACAATGTGCACCCGCAGCGCATCTTGGCGCAGGTGCTCAATGCACTGCAGTCACGCAATGGTTTCGACACCGCCGAGGTCGACGATGTCGTGATGGGTTGTGGTGCTGGCAGCGGCGACCACGCAATGGACATCGCCCGCATGGCAGCGCTCGACGCTGGTTGGTCGCTCGACGCCCCCGGCGTCACCCTCAACCGCTTCTGTGGTTCTGGCCAGCAGGCAGTGAACTTCGCAGCGATGGGCATTCTGTCGGGCTTCCAGGACATGGTTGTTGGCGGCGGCGTCGAATCGATGTCGCGCCCAGCACCCATGCATGTCGATGGCTTCACCGCCAACAACGCCCACTTGCGCGAGCAGTATGCAATGGTCTCCCAGGGCATCTCAGCCGACCTCATCGCCTCGGTCGAAGGCTTCACCCGCGAAGAGTGCGATGCGCTCGGCGTCGACAGCCAGATTCGTGCACAGGAAGCCATCTCGCAGGGCCGCTTCGAGCGCTCGCTCGTTCCGATCTTTCACGACGACGGCACGCTTGCCCTCGATCACGACGAGTTCCCCCGTCCCGGCACCACCATCGCCGATCTCGCCAAGCTGAGCCCCAGCTTCGAAGGCATGGGCGCCTACGTGCCAAAGGGCCAAGACCTGTCGCTCGACCAAACCGCGCTACTCGCCTACCCACAGGTTGGCAAGATCAACCACGTGCATCACGCCGGTAACTCGTCGGGTGTTGTCGATGGTGCCGCAGCCGTGCTCGTCACGTCGCCCGACTATGCCCGCGCTCATGGCATGAAGCCGCGCGCTCGCATCATCATGACTGCCGTAGCTGGCACCGACCCAGTGATCATGCTCACCGCTCCCGGCCCAGCCGCCGAGCGTTGCGTGCAAAAAGCTGGCATGACCTTCAACGACATCGACCTGTTCGAAGTGAACGAAGCATTCGCCGCTGTCGTGCTCAAGTTCTTGCGCGACACCGGCGTCAGCTGGGACAAGGTCAACGTGAACGGCGGCGCAATGGCGCTTGGTCACCCAATTGGGGCCACCGGCGCAATGCTCATTGGCACGTTGCTCGACGAACTCGAGCGCCGCGATTTGTCTACCGGTTTGGTCACGATGTGCACCGGCGGCGGCATGGGTACCGCAACCATCATCGAACGCATCTGAGTTGGCGCCCCTTCGGGGGCGCCGTTACTCGGTGTAGCGGCGAACCGTTGCCTTCTTGCCCTTGATGGTGGTGCGCTTCAGCGCTGCGATGACATCTTCGACAGCACCAGCGGGCACGCCAACAATTGCGAAGTGCTCAGACACCTTGATGGGTCCAATGTCGCGGCCGCTCAGGTTGGTCTCGTTTGCAATTGCGCCAACGAGGTCGCCTGGCTTGACGCCGTCTTTGCGACCGGCACCCACGTAGACGCGGCCCACATCGCCACTGTCGTGACGGCCGGAGTCGCGCATCGCGCCACGCTCAGGACGACCCTTATCGGGACGACCCTTGTCGGGGCGGGCCTTATCGCGATCCATGCGCTGCGAGGCGTCGGGGATTTCCTTCTCGTCAATGATTGCGCCAGTGGCTGCGTGAGCAAGCTTGATGGCCGCAAGGGCAACGTTGCGAATGTCGAAATCGGCGGCCAACGCATCGACCACACCGTGATAGTTCTCGAGGTCGTCAGAGCCCAAGGCCTCGCGCAGTGTCTCAAGCGTGAGCTCAATCTGGCGGGCGCGAAGGTCGGCAACCGTTGGAACCTTTTCGATCGAGATCTTTTGCTTGGTGAGGCGCTCGATATTGCCGAGCAGTCGCTGCTCGCGCGGTTCGGCCAAGGTGATGGCCGTGCCTTCGCGACCGGCACGACCTACGCGACCGATGCGGTGCACATATGACTCTGGTGCCGACGGAACGTCGTAGTTCACAACGTGGGTGAGTTGGTCGATGTCGAGGCCGCGAGCAGCAACGTCGGTCGCTACGAGCAACTCAGTTGTGCCAGCGCGCAAACGACCCATCACGCGATCACGTGATTCTTGAGTGAGGCCACCATGCAATGACTCGGCGCGGTAGCCACGACCGTTCATCGTTTCGGTGAGCTGGTCGACCTCGGTGCGGGTACGACAGAAAATGATCGCAGCGGTAGGCGCCTCGATGTCGAGGATTCGGCCGAGCGCGGCGGGCTTGTGCGAGCGCTGAACCACGTATGCGGTTTGGCGCACCAATGGCGCCTTGCCTGGCTTGGTGTCGCCAAGACCGATCTGGATCTTGAGCGGATCACGCAGGTGGCGCTTGGCAATGCCGTTGATGCGTGGTGGCAACGTGGCCGAAAACATCACGGTCTGGCGCGAGTCGGGGGTGGATTTGAGAATCTCTTCGATGTCTTCGGCGAAGCCCATGTCGAGCATCTCGTCGGCTTCGTCGAGCACCACCATCTGGATGTTGCCCAACGGCAGCGTGCCGCGAGCAATGTGGTCCATCGCGCGACCAGGCGTAGCAACAACTACGTGTACGCCTTGGCTTAACGCCTGCAGTTGGCGAACAATCGGCTGGCCACCGTAGATGGGCACAACGCGGGCGCCGAGATCGCGGCCGTACTTGTAGATCGCCTCGGAGACCTGCACTGCGAGCTCGCGGGTGGGGACCAAGATCAACGCAATCGGCTCTGCTTTGCCGCCGCGATCGGGAATGCGTTGCAGAATCGGCAATGCGAATGCTGCGGTCTTTCCGGTGCCGGTGGCCGCCTGACCAACGAGGTCACGACCCTCTAAAAGGGGCGGGATCGTCTCGCGCTGGATCGGGGTGGGTTCTTCGTAACCAAGCGTTGCGAGGGCACCCAACAACTCTTTACGAAGACCCAATTCGGCAAAACCGGAAGTGTCATCACTGCTATTCACACTGCAACCGTATTCGTTCGGCGCGCGAAGCGTCGCGATAGGCAATATCAGACGCAGTGCCGGTGATGGCGAGCATGAAGTTCGTGGATCCGCGCTGAGGAAACTGGACGACATCGGCAGCACTCCGGGCCGGTTGGGCCGGCCCGGAGTGCTGCCGTGTTAGAGGCGCCGTCTGGTTTGACGTCGGTGGGCAATCGCTAGTAGGGCGAGGCCGAGCAGCAACAGCATCATGGCCTCGGAGAGCGGCAGGCTGCCGCTACCCGTCACGCGTAGCCGAATGTCTGTATCTGGGCGTGGGATCCCGACAGTCCCCGGCAGGCAACAACACCTCATTGATCCGTCACATAAGGTGACAATTCTTCAAAGTAGGCGGTGGCCCTGTCTAATACCCGGGGTCGCTGGGCCAGTTGGGTTGCATGAGATGCCACTGCTCTGGCGCTTTACGAATGAGTATCTCCAATTCGTGCGCTAACAGTTGGGTGCCCCTCGCCACGTCTTCGCGGAGGCCACCTTCACGATCAATCTGTAACGCAGGTCGCACGACAGCGTGGTGACCGTTATGGCGCGCCGTGAAGTAGCACGCACACGGCAGCACTGCAGCACCCGTGCGCAGGCTCAGCATCGCGGGGCCAGCAGGCAGCGTGGTTTGCTCACCAAAGAACTCGACCGGCACCCCGGTGCGATCGATATCGCGATCGCTGAGCAGACACACAACCTCATTGCGACGGAGGGCCTTCATCACCGTGCTCGCCACAGATGGACCGAGCGGCACAACCGTCATGCCGAGGTTTTGGCGAAGTTCTACGAACCACTCGAACAGTTCGGGAGGTTCAATTGCTTCGACCACCACGGTCATCTTGTAGCCCTGCTCAATGAGCCAGCGCCCCGCCCACTCCCAGCCGCCCAGATGCGGCAGCGCAAGGATGACACCATTGCCACGCTCGATGGCCGCAGGGATGTGTTCGAAGCCTTCGATGGTGAAGCCCGCCCTCACCGCCCGCTTCGACATTGATGGCAAGCGAAAGCTCTCTACGTAGTACTTGGCATATGAGTCGAACGCGCCCTGCACGGCCTGGCGAAGCTCGAGGCCCCGCAGCGCTGGGTTGGCCCGCTTGAGGTTTCGTTCGATCATCACCCGCTTGTCGCGCATGCTGCCCGACAACGTGAGGCCGATCATCGACGCCGCCACCCCGGCGACGGGCCCTGGCATTGCGCGGGCGGCAAAAGAGCCCAGCTTGTAGCTGTTCACCGTGAAGGCATCGCTCAGCCAGCTGCGTGGGGTGTGGGACTCAGTCACGATCTAAGGATTTGGGCGCCGGCGCGGTACCCGCGTGGTGAGACGCCGGGAGCGCACGCCTCGTCGGAGCTCGCGACGGCTGCGGCGAATCTCCATCTTTGCCGCCGTGCGTGGCGTGACCCCGGCCTGCTTCCAGACCTTGATGAAGCGCTGCACCGCAGTGACCACGCACAACACCAACATCACCCACAATATGGGCAACAACAACTGGGTGATGAGTAACCCGAGCAACAACAAAATGATGCGCTCGGCGCGCTCCATGATGCCGCCCTTGGCCTCGAGGCCGAGCGATTCGGCCTTGGCCCGCTCGTACGAGATCACCGCAGAAACGGCCATGATGCCGAACGGCAACATGCTGTTGAGCGGGTGCTTGCCAGCGGCGTAGAAGTACGCGACACCAGAGAACAAAATCGCGTCGGTGACCCGATCGATGACCGAGTCAAAGAAGGCGCCTCGCTGGCTCACCTGGTTCGAGGCTTTGGCGAGCGCACCATCGAACAGGTCGGGCAGAGCGGCAAGAATCACCAGCACGAAACCCAGCAACAGACGCCCTGAGCCGATGGCAACGCCTGCACCGATGGCAACAACAACGCCAAGAATGGTGAGGTGGTCAGGAGACAAACCTGTTCGACGTAGCAGGGCCCCAATAGGCCGAACTGCCTTGTCGACAGGAGCCCGGAGTTTGCCGTCAAACATCAACGGTGAGGTTACCCCACAACAGCGTCAAACATGGAGGCGGTGTTCATGCGCGACACTGTGGCATGAGCCAATCGACACCCGACGATCTCGCTATTTCGTTTCGATCCCTACCTCGGCGCCTACGCGAAGCCTCGATCGGCGACGTTGATCCAACCGATGCGACTCACGCATCGAGACTGGTCGACGAAGCGGTCGCCGCAGCGGCGCTCATTGTGGGGTCCTCCCCCACGGTTGAGTCGCTCGCTCTAGCTATTCAGCAACGACCGCTGACCGAGTGGACCGATGCACAGCTCGCAACGGTTCAGGGTTACGCCACCGCTGCCGGCACCGCCATCAGGGTGCTGCACGATAAGGCCGACGGCCTGCACTAACCGCTATTCGGTTGGTTCGCGCCAGTCGGTCTCGGGATTCTCTTGCACCATGTGCTCGATGACCGAACCATCGACGGCGTCAACAAGCACGAGACCGCGCTGTTGCGGCGGGTTCTCACTTGAGTAGCACAGCACTCGCCACGTTGGTCGACTACGAAATCCTCGCCACACCTGCTGAGCCGACGCATGACCCACAGCAAACCCAACGGCACCTGTGGCCGCAACAAGCGCTTGCTTCTCGTCGATCTTCATCCGCCAACCCGAGGTGAGGCAGAGCAGGCCGAAGGCACCGAGCAGCAAGGCGGCAAACCCGATGCCGTTATTAATCAGCACTTGCTCGCCGTCGCGATGGGTAATCCACAACGCGAAGCACGCTGCTGCGAACGCCAAGTAGATGTAGCCCGGGGTGCGTCGCCGACTGTTGTCGGGAAACTGGTATGGGCCGACGAACTCGCTTGCGTTGAGATCGTCAGGAAGCGAGTCGCGAATCTCTTCGCTGCTGCTTGAAGGGCTTGAGGTTTCTGACATTGCTGATCAGGCTACGGCGCTGCGCCACGCCGCGCGAAGTTTGTCAGCCGTGGCAGGTAGCGCTTCGGGCAATGTGCGGGTGTTGGCTGTGACCGTCATGAAGTTGGCGTCGCCGTTCCATCGGGGCACGACGTGAACATGCAGATGCTGGCGAACGCTGCCCCCGGCTGGCTCGCCGAGGTTGATACCGACGTTGATGCCGCCCGGCGCCATCGCCAATTTCACAGCCTTTACGGCGACCGCAACGGTTGCCCATAACTCGATGAACTCCTCAGGGTCCAGCTGATCAAGATCTGCGACCTCGCGATACGGCAGCACCAACACATGACCAACGCTGTACGGAAATGCGTTCATGATCGCGAACGTGAACTCGCCTCGAAACACGATGTGAGTTTCTTCGTCGGCAAGCCCCGACCGCAACAGGCGCGTGAACACGCTCATCGAATCGTCTGCAAAGACTCCCCCAACGGCACCGGCGCTGTGCACATACGTAGCACGCCAACCGTTCCAGAGTTGTTCGAGCGGGGTCATACGGCTGGCGTAAGGCCGGCGCTGCCCTGCTCGACGTCGGCAGTGAGACGCTCGATGAATGTGGCGACCGAAACGCCGCGCTCTACTTCTCCGCCGCGCGGATTCACACCAAAGGTGTTGTCGGCTACGTCGTCGTCGCCCACCACAAGCACGTACGGAATCTTGTCGAGCTTGGCCGCACGGATGCGCTTGCCGAGTTGATCGTTGGCTTCGATGACATCGACCCGGAACCCTGCCGCTCGCAACGCTGCAACTTGCGCCTGGGCATATTCCTCGTGAGCGGTTGCCACCGGCAAAATGCGCACCTGCACAGGCGCGAGCCATGTGGGGAATGCGCCGGCGTAGTGCTCGAGCAGCACGCCGAAGAAGCGCTCGACCGAGCCGAACAAGGCGCGGTGCAACATGATCGGCTGATGCCGGTTGTTGTCTGCGCCAACGTATTCGAGATTGAACCGATCGGGCAGATTGAAGTCGCACTGAATGGTGCTGAGTTGCCAGGTGCGGCCGATGGCATCTTTCACGTCGATGTCGATCTTGGGGCCGTAAAACGCAGCGTCGCCATGCTTCACCTTGTACTGCAGCCCATGGCGATGCAGGCCCTCGCGCAGTGCTTCGGTTGCCTTGTCCCAGATCTCGTCAGAGCCAACCGACTTCTTGGGATCGCGGGTGCTCAGGTTGGCGGTGAAGTCGTGGAAGCCAAAGGCGCGCAGCACCGACAGCACGAAGTCGAGCAGCGACGCGATTTCGTCTTGCAACTGCTCTTCGGTGCAATAGATGTGGCTGTCGTCTTGGGTAAACCCACGGATGCGCATGAGGCCGTGCAAGGTGCCGGCGCGCTCGTAGCGGTACACGGTGCCGAGTTCGAACAGACGCAGTGGAAGCTCACGATACGAACGCTGACGCGACCTGAAGATCAGGCAGTGCATCGGGCAGTTCATCGGCTTCATGTAGTACGTGCCGTTGTCCATCTCCATCGGCGGATACATGCCGTCTTTGTAGAAATCGAGATGGCCGCTGGTCTGGAACAGGTTCGCGTTGGCGAGGTGCGGCGTGAACACGAACTGATAGCCACCGTTTTCGTGACGGTCGCGGCTGTAGTCCTCCATGTGCTTGCGCACGATGGCACCCTTGGGATGCCACACCGCCAAGCCGCCGCCTAGCTCTGACGGAAAGCTGAGCAGATCGAGCTCGGTGGCCAACTTGCGGTGGTCGCGCTTCTCGGCTTCTTCGAGACGGTGCAAATGCTCTTCGAGCGCTGCTTTGGTATCCCATGCCGTGCCGTAAATGCGCTGCAGCATTGGGCCAGTTCTTTCGTTTTT
>JAPKZR010000057.1 GCA_026393695.1 Actinomycetota bacterium | reverse complement strand
TGGCGCTCCCGCGTATGCGGCCATTCTTCCCGACCTTGTTCCTCCTGAAGAGTTGATGGCGATGTCGTCGCTTGGCATCTATTCATGGAACGCCGGCCGCATCGTGGGACCACTGCTCGGAACGGTGTTGGCCCGCACCGCAGGCCCCTCGTGGACCGTCGCCATCAACGCCGCCACGTTCGCTGGTATGGCCGTTGCGGTGCTTTCCTTGCGCCGCAAGTTCATTCCGCACGATGTCGAACCAGCAACCATTCGGGTTCGTCTTGTCGAGGGTTGGATGACAGTGCGTCGGGTTCGATCATGCGCATTTGGCATCGCTGCTGTCACGGTGATGAATCTGTTCGTCGGACCCTTCATGGGTCTCATCCCCGCGTACGTCCACGGCGAGTTTCACGGCGGAGTCGGGCTCGTGGGCACGTTCAGTTCGTTGCAGGGAATTGGCGCCATCCTCGGCACGCTGATCGTCACAGCCTTGAGCCAACGTTTTGGTCGAGCACGGATCATGCGAGTGGTCGCCGCTGGTCTTGTGTTGTCGTATGTGTCGTATGCGCTCGCTCCGAACGCGCCGTGGGCGGCTGTGAGCGTGATGGGCCTCGGCGCTGGGGTCTCCAGCATGTTCACCACGATGATGTACATCGTGCAGCGCGATTCACCGCCTGCCCAGCGTGGGCGAGTGATGTCGATTCTGCAGGCACTGGTTGGGTTCAGCTACGGCCTCGGCATTTTGTGGCTCGGCATAGTGGGCGATGCAACGAGTTTGCGAGCGGCCTTTTTGATTGCAGCGGGCCTTGCCGCCGTTTCGGCGGTGCTGCTTGTGCGGCGCCTTCCCGATTGGCGTCACTCGATCGATCACGGTGCCTCGGTGGTCCAGAAATCCGGCGTGGCGTAGGGCACGCTCGAGGGCACCATTTCTACGAACTAGTGTTTCTCCGTTACAGAACATCGGAGGAAAATGCGTATCAACAGGAAAGTCTTAGCGCTCGGCATGGCCGCGGCGCTCGTGATGGCTGCATGTGGCAGCGACACGAAGAGTCCACCAGCCACCACCCCAGGCGGCTCCACCCCCGCTGGTTCAACGCCAGTAGACACCACTGCAGGTAAGGCAGGCGGCACATTCGTGTTCGGCTCTTCTGCAGATCCAGTAGTGCTCGACGGCGCATTCGTCAGCGATGGCGAGTCCTTGCGTGTTATCGACCAGATCTTCGAAACCCTTGTCACTACCAAGGCAGGCGGCACCGACATCGAGCCATTGCTCGCTGAGAAGTGGTCCTCAAGCGCCGATGGTCTGGCGTGGACGTTCAACCTTCGCCAAGGTGTGAAGTTCCAAGACGGCACCGACTTCAATGCCAAGGCTGTCTGCTTCAACTTCGACCGTTGGTACAACTTCGCAGGTGTCGCACAGAGCGCATCGGTGTCGTACTACTGGAGCACCGTGTTCGGTGGTTTCAGCGATGGCGCTACGCCAAGCTTGTACAAGAGCTGCGAAGCCACTGACGACAACACTGCCGTCGTCACCTTGACCAGTGCATCGGCTGCGTTCCTCAGCGGACTCGCGGTGTCGGCATTCGCAATCGCCAGCCCCGACGCGCTCACCAAGTACGAGGCCGACAAGGTTGGTGGCACCGAAGATGCTCCGAGCTTCGATGGCACGTTCGGCACCGAGCACCCAGTGGGCACCGGCCCATTCTCGTTCGAGAGCTGGACCCCAGGCGACAAGCTGACCATCGTGCGTAACGACAGCTACTGGGGCGACAAGGCTCTGCTCGACAAGGTCATCTTCAAGCCAATCGCCGATGGTCCTGCCCGTCGCACGGCCCTCGAGACCGGCGAGATTCAGGGTTACGACCTTGTTGACCCAGCCGACACCCAGGCGCTCACTGACGCTGGTTTCCAGTTGCTGCTTCGCCCAGCGTTCAACGTTGGCTACGTGGGTTTCAACCAGGCCAAGCCACCGCTCGACAACGCGAAGATCCGCGAAGCGATTGCCTTCGCACTGAACCGCGAAGCACTCGTGAAGGCCAAGTACCCAGAGGGCTCGCAAGTAGCTACTCAGTTCCAGCCACCGCTCGTGTTCGGCTGGTCCGATCAGGTGCCGCAGTACGCATACGACCCAGCGAAAGCCAAGGCCCTCATTGCCGAAAGTGGCGTCACCGACTTGAACCTCGAGTTCTACTACCCGAGCGATGTCAGCCGTCCGTACATGCCAGACCCAACCGCCAACTTCGAAGCCTTCAAGGCCGATCTCGAAGCTGTTGGCTTCACGATCACGCCAAAGACGGCACCATGGCGCTCGGGCTACCTCGACGATGTCGATGCGGGTAACGCGCAGATGTACCTGCTCGGCTGGACCGGCGACTACGGCGATCCCGACAACTTTGTCGGCACCTTCTTCCGCACGAAGCAGCCGTCATGGGGCTTCGACAATCAGGAAATCTTCGACGCCCTCACCAAGGCTCGCGACACAGCCGATGTGGCCGCTCGCACGAAGCTCTACGAAGAGGCCAACGTGTTGATCATGAAGTTCCTGCCAGGCGTGCCATACGTGCACACCCAGCCGGCACTGGCGTTTGCCAAGGGTGTCACTGGCTACGTTCCGAGCCCGGTGTCGCTCGAGAGCTTCGCCACAGTTTCACTTGGATAGTTCAGAATTGCTGATTGAGGCGGCGGGTCTTCGGACCCGCCGCCTCGTCGCGTTCCGACGAAGGTGCACGGGCGCATGATTCGCTTTGTGGTTCGTCGGTTGTTGTTGCTCATTCCGATTCTGTTTGGGTTGAGCATCTTGTTGTTCATCTGGGTTCGCGCGTTGCCGGGTGGCCCGGCCACTGCATTGTTGGGCGAACGCGCCACCCCCGAACGCATTGCGCAGATCAACAAGGCATATGGCTTCGACAAGCCAATGATCACGCAGTACCTCACCTATATGAAGCGCGTCGCGCGCTTCGATTTCGGTCAATCGATCACGTTGCGTAAAGACGTGACGGCCGAACTGGTGCGCCGCTTTCCCGCAACCATTGAGCTGAGCATGGCAGCGATGCTGTTCGCCGTGGGTGTGGGTATTCCGTTGGGCTTCATGGCCGCCAAACGTGAGCGCACCTGGTTCGACTACGGAGCCGTTACGGCCTCGCTTGTCGGCGTTTCCATTCCTGTCTTTTTTCTCGGTCAGATTCTCAAGTGGGTGTTCGCGCTCAAGCTGAACTGGCTACCGACCATCGGTCGTCTTGCCCCCACGCGCGAGCTGGTGCATCACACCAACTTCAATGTGGTCGACAGCCTGCTCGCGATCGACGGAGGTGCGTTGTGGGATGCCATCAAGCACCTCATCTTGCCCGGCATAGCGTTGGGCACCATCCCGTTGGCGATCATCGCGCGCATCACACGCGCCTCGGTGCTCGAAGTGCTTAACGACGATTATGTGCGCACAGCGCGAGCCAAGGGCTTGCGCACCTCCACGGTGAACCGCGTGCATGTGCTGCGTAACTCAATGCTGCCAATCGTCACGGTCATCGGTCTGCAAACTGGTCTGTTGTTGTCGGGCGCGGTGCTGACTGAAACCGTGTTTGCATGGGGCGGCATGGGCCAGCTCATCGCTGGCGCCGTACTCGATAAGGACTACCCGGTGATTCAGGGTGGCGTGATGTTCTTGGCGATTGTGTTCGTACTCGTCAACCTTGTTGTCGACGTGTTGTATGCGTTCATCGACCCTCGGATTCGTGTGTCATGAGCGTGCTCACGCGTCGTCAGCGCGCCGACCAACTCGATGACCCCGATGTCGCGAATAGTCTCACGCGTGAGGCATGGCGGCGCATCCGCCAGAACCCACTTGCGATAGTGGGTGGAACCATCATCGTGTTCTTCGTGCTCATCGCAGTCTTTGCTCCGATGCTTGCGCCGTTCAATCCGCGAAGCAATGCATGGTTCGATCAGATCAGACCCACATCGATTCCCGGCCCATCGCGCGACCATTGGTTCGGACTCGACGAAGGCGGGCGTGACGAACTGTCACGGCTCATCTTTGGCGCACGCGCCTCGCTGATGATTGGTGTGTTGTCGCTCGGCATTGGCGCCGTTGCCGGAGCGTTCTTTGGTCTCGTCGCCGGAGCGTTTGGCGGATGGGTCGACTCGCTGATCATGCGCCTCACCGACATCTTGCTGGCGGTGCCCAGCTTGCTGCTAGCGCTCAGCGTGGCCGCCGTTATTGGGCAGAGCCAGACAGCCATTGTGGTCGCTGTGGCCGTGCCCAACATCCCATTGTTTGCGCGCATGTTGCGCAGTTCAATGTTGGGCGAACGTCAAAAGGATTACGTCACATCGGCAACGTCTGTTGGTGTCCGCCGCCGATCGCTGGTGATGCGACATGTGGTGCCGAACTCATTGGCACCCATGTTGGTGCAGGCGTCGCTGGCGTTATCCACCGCAATCATCGACGCCGCCGCCTTGTCATTTCTCGGGCTTGGCTCGGCCGACCCAGGCGTGCCCGAGTGGGGTCGCATGTTGGCCAACACCACACGCCTGCTCAACGTGGCACCGCATCTGGCGATCTTCCCGGGCGTGGCAATTCTCATCACTGCACTTGGCTTCAACCTGTTCGGCGAAGCTGTTCGCGAAGCACTCGACCCGAAGTTGAGAAGGTGAGTCGCGTGTCTGAACCATTGCTTGTCGTTGACGATCTTCACGTCACGTTCAAAATTCATGGCGGTCGCGCGGTGCGTGCTGTCGACGGTGTCAGTTTCGCCGTGCGCGCCGGCGAAACCGTTGGCATTGTTGGCGAGTCGGGGAGCGGCAAGAGCGTTACGGCGCTGGCGATTCTGGGCCTGTTGCCCAGCCGCGGCGTCACCACCAGCGGCAGTATTTTGCTCAACGGTCAACAGCTGCTTGGCGCATCTGAGCACGACATGCAAGACGTACGCGGTCGCCGCGCCGCAATGGTGTTTCAGGACCCGATGACATCGCTCAACCCGGTGCTCACCATCGGGCGTCAGCTCACCGAAACCATCACCCGTCACCTTGGCGTCAAACGCGATGCGGCGCGCGATCGTGCAGCCGAACTGCTCGAACGCGTGGGTATCCCCGAGCCACGTCAGCGTTTGAAGAACTATCCGCATCAGCTCTCGGGTGGCATGCGTCAGCGCGTGATGATTGCGATTGCGCTGGCGTCTGACCCGGCGCTCATCATCGCCGACGAACCAACCACCGCGCTCGACGTAACGATTCAAGCGCAAGTGCTCGAGCTG
>JAPKZR010000056.1 GCA_026393695.1 Actinomycetota bacterium | reverse complement strand
AGCCGACGACATCGGACTCGACTACGTACTCGCAGCCGGACGGTGGACCTTGCTCGATCGATCTGCAGGGCTCGTCGGTGGTCTCCTCGACACGTGCGCGGCGAACAACGTGCGCGTCATCATCGGCGGGGTGTTCAACAGCGGCCTACTTGCCAACCCCAGCGCGGGCGGCACGTTCGACTACGTGGCAGCCGACGACGCCACCGTCGCAGTCGCACAGAAAATGGCCTCGGTCTGCCGAGATTTCAATGTTGCCCTCACCGCAGCGGCGCTTCAGTTTCCGTGGCGTCACGCAGCTAGCTCCACTGTGTTGGTCGGCGCCCGCAACGCCGCCGAAGTTGAGCGCAATCAAATTGATGCAGCTGCAGAAATCCCAGACGCACTCTGGCCCGCGCTCGAAGCGTGCCTCGCTGGCAGCCACTAGTGCGCATCGACTCGCACCACCATCTCTGGGACCCAACGCGAGCGTCGTATCCGTGGCTCACCGACGACCTCGCCGTCATCAATCGCACCTTCACAGCGCACGATCTGCGAGCGGTAAGCGAGGCCAACGGAATCGACGCCACCGTGCTCGTGCAGACCAGCTCGTCCGTTGACGAGACCATTGAGTTCTTGCAGACCGAGGCCCCGGTGGCGGGTGTGATCGGCTGGGTCGATCTCACGGCACCCGATGTAACCGACGTCATCGCGCAACTGATGCACGGACCGAACGGCCGTCGACTTGTGGGCATTCGACATCAGACACACGACGAAGCCAATGCCGATTGGCTCGATCGCGTCGATGCACGTCGGGGCATTGAAGCCGTTGCAGCAGCCGGTCTCGTGTTCGATCTGTTGGTGCGCACTCGTGAGCTTCCTGCGGCTACACGACTTGTCGCAGCGCTGCCGCAGTGCCAGTTCGTTCTCGACCATCTCGCCAAGCCGCCACTCACCGAAGCCGCCGACTCATCAGCGATGGCTGCATGGTCCGCTGCTCTGCGCTCACTCGCGGAGCACAGCAACGTGGCCGCAAAAGTTTCTGGCCTTGCCACCGAAGCCGACTGGCACACGTGGACCCCGGCCGATCTGCGGCCAGCCACCGATGTGGCGCTCGATACGTTCGGCCCCGACCGCTTGATGTTCGGTTCCGATTGGCCCGTAAGCCTGTTGGCGGCGTCGTACTCAACCGTTGTCGAAACCTTTGACAACATGTTCTCCCACCTCTCCCCCACTGAGCTCGCTGCAATGCAGGGCACCAACGCCCAGCGCGTGTACAAACTCGATCTCAATCAACGCCACTCTGGAGCCACGAAGCAATGACCGTTATCACTCGCCTCACGACAAGCGACATCCGCGCCCGCACGTCTCGCTTTCTCGATGGCTCCGACGCCGCGCACGCCGACCCTGACTACTCGGCCGCGTATGCGATCTTGCATACCGACCATGTCGACGGGTTGCAGGGTCAAGGCTTCACGTTCACCATCGGCCGCGGCAACGAACTGTGTTGCGCCGCAATCGAGACAATGGCTCATCACGTACTCGGTCGCGATCTCGCCGAAATCACCAGCGACATGGCTGGCTTTTGGCGCACGCTCACCAGCGACAGTCAGCTGCGTTGGCTCGGTCCCGAAAAGGGTGTGATTCACCTTGCGGTCGCCGCGCTCGTCAACGCCGTCTGGGACCTGTGGGCCAAGACTCAAGGCGTTCCGGTGTGGCAACTGGTGTGCGACTTCACCCCCGAGCAGTTCGTCGACTGCATCGATTTCCGCTACTTATCCGACGCGTTAACCCGCAACGAAGCACTCGAGATACTGCGCGCTGCAGCCCCGGGCAAGGCGGCGCGAATTGCCGAACTTGTGGCCAATGGTTACCCGGCCTACATCACTTCTGCTGGCTGGCTGGGTTACCCCGAGCCCAAAGTTCGCGACTTGTGCCAGCAGCTCTACGGCGAAGGGTGGCGCAGCTTCAAGACCAAAGTGGGCATCTCTGTTGTCGCCGATCGTCGACGCTGCGAGATCATGCGCGAAGAACTCGGCGACGATGTGCAGCTGATGGTCGATGCCAATCAGGTATGGGACGTGCCGCAGGCCATCGAGTGGATGCGCCAACTCGACGGCTTCAACTTGCGCTGGATTGAAGAGCCCACCTCACCCGACGACATTCTTGGCCACGCCGAAATTCGTCGAGCGCTCGCGCCCCTTGGCATCAAGGTGGCTACCGGTGAGCACGTCGCTAACCGCGTCATCTTTAAGCAGATGCTGCAGGCCGGCTCGCTCGATTATCTGCAAGCCGATGCCTGCCGTGTTGGCGGCCTCAACGAAGTGCTGGCCATCTTGCTGCTCGCCGCAAAGTTCAACATTCCCGTGTGCCCGCACGCTGGCGGATTGGGGCTGTGCGAATACGTGCAGCACATCTCGGCCATCGATTACATCGCTGTCAGCGCAACCCTTGATGACCGCACCACCGAATACGCGACACATCTGCATGAGCACTTCATCAACCCAGCAGAAGTGCGCAACGGTCGCTACGTACTGCCAACCGCCGCCGGCTACTCGGCCGATCTGCACCCAGCCTCGGCCTCGGCTTTGTTGTTCCCCACCGGATCGGAATGGACGCAGTCATGACCGTCTGGTGCGATCAGCGCTACTCGGTCGACGGTATTGACTTGGCGTGGGGCGAGGTCGGCAGCGGCAGTGGCAAACCCTTGGTGCTCGTGCACGGATGGACTGGCTCGGCGCACGACTTCACATTGCGCATGCAAGAGCTCAGTAGCGATCGGCGCGTGCTCGCGATCGATCACCGCGGGCACGGTCACTCCACCGCCGCCGCACATTCCGAGTCGTATTCGATCGCGCGTCTTGCGGCAGACCTCGAAGCGTGGGCCGACGATGTCATTGGCGAACCCTTTGATCTGCTTGGCCACTCGATGGGTGGACGAGTCGTCATCGACTACGCGTTGGCCCGCCCCGACATGCTGCGTTCGCTGATCTTGATGGACACCACGGCATGGCGGATGGACGTGGGTAACCCAAAGCTTGAAGGCTGGCTCACCAACGTGTCCGACGCGAAGTTTCGCGAGTACCTGCTGCGCGAAGAACTCGACGATGAGGCCGTCGCTATTCGCTCGACTCTCCCCACCGCATGGCTCGACGAGAACACCGCCAACAAGCATCGCGTCGACCCAGTGGGCGCCCGCGCTCTTGGGCTCGAGATCTTCACCATCGAACCGCAATCCTCCGATCGGCTGGGCGAGATTACGTGTCCGGTCACGGTGATCGCCGGCGAGCACGATCACCCATTTGTCGACCATGCCGCACGGCTCGTTGACGCGCTGCCCAACGGCCAGTTCACGCAGATCAACGGCGCATGGCACAGCCCGCAACTCACCCACCCTGAACCATGGCTGGCAGCTGTTCGCGCTCACCTGCGCAGGATCTAACAAGCTCGGCACCGAGAGCTACAGTCGTCGAACGATCGGCTGTGCATCCCCGCTGACGCAGAGCAAAGCAGTAGAAATCAACTCAACTTTTTCGAGGCACCAAATGAGCGACAACGAGTTCACCCACAACGAGATCGCCGCAATGGCCAGCGCTGTCAGCCGCCCTTCGCAAGCGTTCATCGGCGGTCAGTTCACAAACAGCGCGTCGGGTAAGACCTTCGAAACCATCAATCCCGCCGATCGTTCGGTCATCGCCAATATCGCCAGCTGCGATGCCGCCGATGTAGACCTCGCGGT
>JAPKZR010000209.1 GCA_026393695.1 Actinomycetota bacterium | reverse complement strand
GCTCGGCATGATGATGTGGTCCACTGGTCAGGGAAGGCGTCGTCGCAGGGTATTGTGACCTGATGCACCAAGACGAGAACGACGTCGTGTACCACGACACCGATATTGATGCCTCGGCCGAGACGGAGTCCTTTCAGGACTCGCCTCGGCCGAGGTATGTCTCCCCGATAACTGGCTCGACTCGGTCGGCTTGTGTTGCCTTGATCCTTGCGTCGGCGCTGCTCACTTTCTCTGGCGCTCTCACGTGGTTCAAGACCACAACGCTGAAGGGGAAGGCCACGATCGCAAGCGACGGCTTTTACCTTGGTTGGGCAAACAGCTGGATTGGCAGCATCTCGATCGGCTGGATTCTGCTCGTGGTCGCGATTGTGCTCGTCGTGGCTTCAGTCAAGACGTTGAGGGTTCACCAAGCTCTGTGGCTGTGGCGCTCAAGTGTCGGGTGCGCAGCTCTGAGTGCTGGAACCGCCCTGTTTATCCTGATCGACGCCGCGCACTTCAGGAGCAGCGTTCCGGCTGAGATGCGCAAACAATCTGAGGCGCTCCTCGTCTTGGCCGACTCAGCAGAGCGCAAGGCTGCGATTTTGAAGCTGATTAATCAGCAACTGGAAGCACTTGCCGTGCATAACGGCATCGGATCCACGGTGGCGCTACTCGCTGCATTGGCGTGCGCCGGTATCTCAGCGTTTATCGCTGTGCAATCAAAGCGACCCAGCGAGCCCAGCGCGAGCTAGGGCTGCTGCGTTCGATGCGGTGCATGCATCGAACCGATAACCACGTCCGTAGACCGTGGTGATGTGATCGGCGGCATCGCCAAGTTTTACTCGTAACCGGCGCATGTGCTCGGTGACGGTGGCGCCTGCTTGCCACTCGGCCCGTGACAGCCACACAGCCTCGAGCAGTTGCTCGCGGGTGAATACCTGACGAGCGTTGCCGGCCATATGGGCCAGCATGTCGAACTCGAGACGGGTGAGGCGAACCTCTTGACCGCCAACGCGAACCTGGCTCGACTCGATGTCGATGTCGACATGGTCGGGGCAGCCAATCTTGGTGTTGCTTTGGGCTTGCACGACCGAGCGGCGCAAAATGGCATCGATGCGGGCCTCGAGCACCGACATATCGAATGGCTTGACCACCACGTCGTCGGCGCCAAGTCGCAATGCCAACACGCAGGTCTCTGGGGTGGCGTCGTGGGTCATCACAATGATGGGCACCTGCGAGCTGCGGCGGATCTCGACAAGGATCTCTAGGCCGGAGCCGCCGTCGAGCACGAGATCGATGAGCACCATCGCTGGGCGTGTAGAGCGCCACTGGCCAAGTGCTTTGGCGACCGTGTCGGCGCCTTGGGTGCGAAACCGCAACCGCAGGCAATGCGCGATGGCTACTCGAGATTCGAGGTCGCTCGCGAAGACAAGCACCACTGGAGGTTCGTTCGGCGTGTTGACGCCAAGCTTTCCCCCTCTGCCATCGTTTTCGAACGTGGTCAGACCGTTATCAATTGTGCTGCTCACCGAGCCCCCGCAAGGATCTGTGCGAAACCGTATCGAGGGAGTTCGCACGCCCCCGTGACTGTTATCACAATGTCCCCACGATCCAACCACGAATCAATCACGGGGCGCAAGGGTCGCGGCCGAAGGTTGACGCAACCTTGACGATTGAAAGTGAGCCGCCGTTGCCGGGTCTAGTGGTCGTGACCTGCAACGTTGTGAGGGTCGGCGAAGGTGATCACGATGGCGGTGGGGGTTCGTGGCTTTTTGATGACTTTCGCGAACAGATCGCCGATGCCGATGAATAACACAATCAACCCATATTTCGAGCGGATGGCGCGATGCACTTCGTCGTGCGCGGCGCCTGAGACCACCTCGGCCGTGGCCGACACCACAGGGGCGCCCTCGATGAGCTTGCCGCGCATGGTGCACTCCTGCAGGGTGACGGCGCTGTTGTTGCGGATGCGCTTGACCTTGCCGGAGTTCGCCTCGGTGGTGAAGCCGGCGCGCCCATCGGCGAGCGGTGCGATCCATACGGGCGAGGGAACCGCTTCGCCCGACTTGCGCAGGGTGACCAATGAGACGTATTTCGCGGAGGCAATCGACATGGGTGTCAGCGTAGACCGCTGCGCACTTCGTGTTGAGCCGAGTGCAGACACCGCATGGGTCGGCGTG
>JAPKZR010000045.1 GCA_026393695.1 Actinomycetota bacterium | reverse complement strand
GCCTCAGCCGTAAACGCAAAGGAGGGCCCATCGTGGCTCCCAATTCACGTCGGGAAGAGCGATATCTCAAGCAGCAGCGCCGCAAGCGCCTGCGCATCATGATTGCCACCGGCGTCGTGGCGCTTATCGCCATCGTCCTAGTGGCGGTGTTTGCGTTCGGCGGCTCCGACACAGCGAAGCCAGCCGCGTTCGATGGGTCGGTTGTGAAGCTCACGTTGTCTGAGTTTGCGATCACGGGCAGCCTCACGGTGCCCACCGGCGCAGTCCGTATCGATGCCACCAACATCGGTGGTGTGGTGCACAACATCGGCGTGCGCGGCGTGAAGATTTCGCGAGACATCCAGCCCGGCGAAAAAGACTTCATCCTCGATGTGGGCGTGCTCGCGCCCGGCACCTATGAGCTGTATTGCGACATCATCAACCCAGTCGACAAGACCTCGCATGTTTCGCACGGCATGGTGGCGAAGCTTGTGGTGACGCCAGCCGTTGCCTCTGCAACGAGCTAACTACATCTGTAGCCAGGTGGTCTTGAGATGGGTGTAGCCATCCAGGCTGTGCATCGAGCGATCGCGTCCGGTGCCGCTCTGTTTGAATCCGCCGAACGGTGTGGTGATTGAGCCCATGTCGAACGTGTTGATCCATACCGTGCCAGCGCGCAGGGCCTTGGCCGCCTTGTGCGCTGTGGAGATATCGCGGCTCCAGATGGATGCGGCCAAACCGAATGGGCTGTCGTTGGCCACCCGAACGGCTTCGTCGACACCATCGACCGGAATCGATACGAGCACTGGTCCGAAGATCTCTTCGCGAGCGATGGTCATCGAATTGTTCACGCCCGAGAACACCGTGGGGGCGATGTAGCAGCCGCCGTCGGTGACATTGAGACGCTCGCCGCCGATGCGAACCTCGGCGCCTTCGTTGCGGCCGGCTTCGATGTAGCCCATCACGCGCTGAGTCTGCGACTCGTCGACCAAGGTGCCCATCGTGCCAGCTGGGTCATACGGATCGCTGGGCCAAAGTGTCTTGGCCACCTCGCACACTGCGTCGAGCAGGTCGTCTTGGATGCGGTGATCGACGATGAGGCGAGTGCCTGCGTGGCACGTTTGGCCAGCGTTGTAGAACACGCCCCACGCCACTGCTGATGCAACCGCTTTGAGGTCGCCGACATCGGCAAGCACGACCTGAGGCGACTTGCCACCGAGTTCGAGCGACACCGATTTGGCGTTGCTCTCGGCGGCGTAGCGCATGAAGTAGCGGCCCACCTCGCCTGAACCGGTGAAGGCCAACTTGTCGACATCCATGTGCAAGCCCAGCGCCGCGCCGGCCGTTGGGCCAAAGCCCGGGACCACGTTGAGCACGCCGTCGGGGAGTCCGGCTTGGCTGGCGAGTTCGGCAAGCAGCAGCGCCGACAGCGGTGACTGCTCGGCGGGCTTGAGCACCATGCTGTTACCGGCAGCGAGGCCTGCGCCGATCTTCCAGCTGGTGATGATGGCGGGGTAGTTCCATGGCACGACTGCACCAACAACGCCCATCGGCTCGCGGCTGATCATGGCCAACGACTCGTATGGCACGGGGGCAAGCTCGCCGTAGGTCTTGTCGATGCACTCGGCGAACCACTGCAGGTTGTTTGCGCAGGAGGCGATGTCGACGTTGATCGAATCGCTGATGGGCTTACCGACGTCGAGCGTCTCGAGCAGTGCGAGCTCAAGCGTGTGTTCGCGAATGAGATCGACGAAACGCAGCATGACTTTCTTGCGTTCGAACGGAGCCATGCGACTCCAGACGCCGGCCTCGAACGAGCGACGTGCCGCAGCGACTGCACGGTTGATGTCTTCGACATCGCCCTCGGCCACTTTGGCAATGAGATGGCCATCACGCGGGCTGATGTCATCGAAGGTCTTGCCGGATGCGGCATCGACGAACTTGCCGTCGATGAAGCACTGGGCGCGTGGGGTAACGATGGAAGCGCGGCGCTGCCATTCGGCGAGATTGATCAGATCAGGCATGAGTCGAGAATTCCTTGTTCATTCGTTTGACTTTTGTTTGCTTGTTTTGACTATAGACAGAACTATCTGAGCCAGTTCTGTTCAACTCTTGTCACCCGTAGTGTCAATTGATAGGGTGCCGCCATGCAGATCACCTTGCTAGGCACCGGTAACCCAATTCCTGACCCCCGTCGCGGAGGACCAGCAACATTGGTTCGCGCCGCAGGCGCAACCGTTCTCATCGACTGCGGTCGCGGAGTCTTGCAACGCATGATGGGTGCTGGCGCAATGCCCGGCATGCTCAGCGCGTTACTCATCACGCACTTGCACAGTGACCATCTGACCGATCTCAACGACGTCATCACCATGCATTGGGTGATGAGCCCCATGCAGCAGACCTTGCGCATCTACGGTCCACCACGCACCGCCGAGATCGTTACCGCCACGTTGGCAGCGCTCGCGCCCGACATTCAGTACCGCCTCGACCATCACAACGATCTCGCCAGCGGCCCACAGATCGAAGTGGTCGAGGTTGTTCCTGGCGATGAGTTCACCATCGGCGCTGTCTCGGTGAAGGTCGGCGCTACCGACCATCGCCCAGTTGAACCAACGGTTGCGTTCCGCCTCGACGACGGAACTCACTCAGTGGTGCTCGGTGGCGACGGCATCCCTTGCGACGGTCTGCACGAGCTGTGCCTCGGCGCCGATGCCTATGTGCAAACCGTGATCCGCGATGACCTTGTCAAGCTTGTGCCAAGCCAACGCTTCCAAGACATTCTCGACTACCACAGCACGGTCGAGCAGGCCGCCCAAACGGCAACACGCGCCGGTGTCACCACGTTGGTGCTCACCCACTATGTGCCCGCCATCGCCCCTGGCGCCGAAGACGAATGGCGTGCGCTTGCCGCTGCTCATTTCTCGGGCAACATTGTTCTCGGTGACGACCTCACCTCTGTAGAACTCTGATTTTGTAGAACTCTGATTTCAAGGACACATCAATGAAGACACTTCGCACCCCAGACGAACGATTTGCCGGCCTTCCCGACTATGCGTTCGAGCCTCACTATCTCGATATCAACGATGGAGATGGTGGCACGCTGCGAGTGCATTACATCGACGAGGGTCCTGCCGATGCAGCCCCTGTGTTGTTGATGCATGGTGAGCCTTCGTGGTCGTTTTTGTATCGCCACATGATTCCCGTGTTGGTGGCCGCTGGTCACCGCGTTGTGGCTCCCGATCTGGTGGGTTTTGGCCGCTCCGACAAGCCAACTGAAGTCACCGACTACAGCTACGCGCGTCACGTGGCATGGATGGCCGAAGCGTTGTTCGATCATCTCGATCTCACCGGCATCACCTACTTCGGCCAAGACTGGGGCGGCATGATTGGCCTGCGTCTCGTGGCCGAACACCCACATCGTTTTGCTCGGGTGGTCGTTGGCAACACGGCGTTGCCTACCGGCGAGGGCAAGATCAGCAAGGCGTTCTTAGAGTGGCAGCAGTTCGCCAAAGAGTCGCCCGTGTTCCCCATTGGCAAGATCATCGGTGGCGGCTGCGCGCTGCCATTGACCGCCGAAGTCACCGCCGGTTACGACGCTCCGTTTCCCGACGACACCTATAAGGCCGGCGCTCGAATCTTCCCGTCGTTCGTACCCACGAGCCCAGATGACCCGTCGCACGATGCAAACGTCGCTGCGTGGTCGGTGCTCGAGAAGTTCGATCGTCCGTTTCTGTGCGCGTTCAGCGACTCTGATCCGCTCACTCAGGGCGGCGACGAAACCTTCTTGCGCAACGTGCCGGGAACTGCGGGTCAGGCCCACACCACTATCGTCGGTGCCGGGCACTTCTTGCAGGAAGACAAGGGCCCAGAAGTAGCTCAAGTCATCATCGACCTGATTGCCCGCGGCTAACCGGTCGCATCACTACCCACATCGTTTGAAGGACAGCATCACATGGCAACGCTTCGTCGCGAGATCCGCATCCATGCCCCAGCGAGCGAGGTGTGGAAGGTAGTCGGTCGACCCGAGATTCTGCATCTCTGGTTTCCTGGGCTCACGAACTGCACAGTCGATGGCAACGTGCGCATCATTTTTCTCGGTTCGGGAATGCCGATGCCCGAGGAGATCATCACCAACGACTCGTTGCAGCGTCGGTTTCAGTACCGAATCACGGTGCCGATTTTCAAGTTTCATCTGGCCACCGTCGATGTCATCGACCTGTTCGATGACACGTGTCTCGTCGTGTACTCAACCGAAGCCGACCCCGGCGTGATGGCGTTGGTCATCGGTGGCGCCACAACGGGTGCGCTCGAAGAACTTCGTAAACAATTCGAATCCGGTGTCGGGCCCGCGCTCGATGCCGTCGGCATCAACAGCAACATCAACAGCAGCGTCGCTGCAGGAGGCACGGTCTGATGGGCCGCAAGATCTTGTTCGTAACCACCGACCAGCAGCGTTACGACACGCTGGGCTGCAACGGCGGCAACATCGCGCGCACCCCTGTGGTCGATGCACTCGCCGCTAGCGGCGTTCGCTACGAGCGTGCCGTGCCGCAGTCGGTGGTGTGTATGCCGTCGCGCAGCACCATGCTCACCGGTCAGTACCCCACCACTCATGGTGTGTGGATGAACGGCGTGCCGTTGCCTGTCGACGCGCCTTCGGTTGCCGCATTGCTGTATCGCGCTGGCTACCGCACAGCGTTGGTGGGCAAGCCTCACTTCGAACCCTTCCTCGATCCGTTCGGCAAGTTCACCGAAAACGTGTTGGCGGTACAGGGCAGAGAGACGGCCGAGAATCAGCCTTGGTTCGACGGTTCCACCGGCCCGCACCGCGGCTTCGAGCATCTTGAGTTCTCGACCCATGGCGGCGCTGGCAACTTGCACTACGCGCGCTGGCTCTCGGAGAACCATCCAGAAGCAATCGGCATGTTCTACCAAGTGCTCGATGCCACCCTCGAGGTCAACGCTGCCGGTGGCGGCGAGAACGGCGCACCGCAAGTACACGTCAATGAGATGCCGAAGGAGTGGTACCACACCGATTGGGTGGCCGAGCGCACGATCTCGTGGCTCGATTCGTTGCAGGCCGACGACGACTGGTTCTGCTGGATGAGCTTCCCCGATCCGCACCACCCTTGGGATCCACCCAAGGACGAGGTCGGTCGCATCAACTGGCGCGACGTCGACCTGCCGGCTGGCTATCCAACCACTTCCGCCGAGCGCGAGCGCATTCTCGATGCCAAGCCACGCCACTGGCGCAAGTGGTACGACGGCGAACTGGTGTCGAACTACGAAGCACCCAAGCATTGGGTGCCAGCAACGCTGACCCCCGATCAGTTGCGCGAAGTCACGGCGCTCAACGCTGTCGAATGCGAACTGATCGACGAAGCACTCGGCCGCGTGATGGCAGCGATCGCTGCTCGCGGCTGGGGCGACGATGTCGACGTGATCTTCACCACCGACCATGGCGAGTTGGGCGGCGACTTCGGTCTGATGTTCAAGGGGCCGTATCACGTTGATGGCCTGATGCGTCTGCCGCTGATCTGGCGTCCGGCGCCCTCGGCTGGTTTGGACCCTGCAGTGGTTTCGCGCCCGGTTGGCTTGGTCGACCTCGCCCCCACGTTTTGCACCATCGCTGGTCTCGCGCCGGCCGACTGGATGCAGGGCAAGCCGTTGCCCGTGCACGACGCTGACGCCGATGCGCGCGGTATCGACAAGGCGCTCACCGAATGGGACAGCGAACTGTTCGGCGTTGCGGTGTATCTGCGCACCATCACCCGTGATGGTTGGGTGTGCACGGCATACAAGCCCGGGTTCGTGCACGACGGAACCGAAGGCGAGTTGTACAACTTGGCCAACGATCCGTTGCAGCAGGTGAACCTGTGGGAAGACCCCGCCTACTCGTCGACGCGCAGCGATCTCGTTGCCGACCTGTGGGACAGCCAACCCGAGCCGCATTCGCCACGCATGCCCTTAATCGCACCCGTATGAGTGCGTATTGGCCCAGTCGTTGGCCCGGCGAAGATGCCGGTGCCAGTCGGTTGCAGGCCCCATGGCCTGTGGCCGGTTCCCCCGCCGGCCTGGGCATCACGCCCGGCCAGCAGTTCGAGGTTGTGTCGCGTGAGGCCATGGCTACAACCATGGTGGTGTTGCGTGACCCAGGTGAGGCCTATGTGTTGCACCACACGATGGGAATGGACACCATTTCGTGGGTCGAGCAGATTGATCCTGAGACGCTCGAACCGCTGCGCCGGTCGGTCGACCTAGCGGCCGGCCCAATGTGGCCGGGCGGTATGGCTGTGCATGCCAACGGCTCGCTGTATGTGGTGTTCGGCCGCTACGCACACCGCCTTGCGCCCGATACGTCGGTGATCGCAAGTCGTGAGCTACCGCGCAATCGTCCCTACAACAGTTTCGTGATCCTGCCCGACGGTCACATCGCCACTAAGGATTTCGCCGGCGAGCGTCCGTTGAGAGATCCCAATGTCGAGAACCCCCCGAACTCCGAGTTGGTCATTCTCGAGCCCAATGGCCTCGAGATTGTGGCGCGGCTCACGCTGCCTGAGGCCTCGATTGCGCGTATCTCGGCCGACGGCAACGACATCTACATCGTTGGCGAAAACAGCCTGATGCGTGTTCGCTGGGACGGCACGCTCACGCTCGATACCGCATTCGATGGTCGCTACCGCACCATGCCAGGTCAGACCTACGGCTGGGACGCGGTTCTCACCGATGGCGCAGCGTGGTTTCTCGATAACGGCGACGGCGGCACGAACTACATGGGCACGATGCGCGGGTGTGGCGTCTCTGAGGCGCCGTTGCACTTGGTGCGCGTTGATCTTGCCGATGGTGCCGTTTCGCTCACCGAGATTTGCGGCTTGCCCATGGGTCTCGTCGTGAACCCGCCTGCTATCGACCCGCAGCGTCGCATCGCTGTCGGGTACGACAGCAGCAACGGTGTGCTCGCTGCCTTCTCGTTCGACGAAGCGGGCAACACCACGCCACTGTGGAGCCGTGAGCAAAATCACGCGTGCCATCCGTTGCTGTTTGCCGAGACCGGCGAGTTGTTCACCAACGATCACGATGCCACTCGCTTCATCGATCAGTTCGTGATTCTCGACATCACCACCGGCGAGGAAAAGCTGCGCGCCGATTCGGGTAGCCCGGCCCAGTCGGTGCTGTTTCCGGCCGCCGGCTTTGGCCGCGACATTTACCTCAGCAGCTTCACCACGCTGAGCCGTCTGTCGCTGATCGATTGAGGCTTGGCGCAAGCTAACAACTGCGCGCTCATGTGATCTCGCTTCCATCGGGTCTGTGGGTGTGCCAGTAGCCATTGCTGTCTCGGTGCGTTGAGTAGCCGCGTGATTTCCAACGGTTGTGTCGTGAACACAGCGGAGCTGCGTTGGCGATGTTGGTAG
>JAPKZR010000004.1 GCA_026393695.1 Actinomycetota bacterium | reverse complement strand
TCACGATTCGGTCACGACCCACCGCGGCGACTGCAGCATCGAGCCGCTCCTGCGAAAACGCGCCGTCGACGAATAACCACGACGTCATGATCACGTGTGAGGCGCCGGCGTCGAGCCACAGCTGCGCGTTGTCAGCAGAAATGCCGCCCCCGACCTGCATCCCGCCGGGCCACGCCGCGAGAGCCGAGCGGGCGGCTGACTCGTTACCAGCGCCCAACATGATCACGTGGCCGCCGAATAGATCGTTGTCGCGGTAGGTCTCAGCGAACCAACGAGCCGGGTGCTCGCTCACGTGGTTGGTGGCCACGCTTCCCTGGGCCACGGCGTGGTCGCTGAGGGTGGAGCCCACGATCTGCACCACCTGCCCAGAGCGAAGGTCGATGCATGGCCGAAACATGGCACCACCGTAGCGAATCAACGCTGCATGAAGTCGGAGTAAATAGGGGTGGTAATGCTTGACTGAATCGCCAGAAACGCTTACCGTTCGCGCCAACACATGTTGCGGCCAAGCTGTCTCGGCTTGGGCGTTGACTCCTCACGCTCTCGACGATAGGATCGTCTGTTGCCGTGCGTGTATCTGTCTGCTACCCCTTTTGTAGTGGATATTTCGCGCACCTAAGCGTTCCCCCGTGTGCCAACGAGGAGTTGTAGTGGCCAAGAGTCCAACCACCCGTGAGCGTTATTCGTTTGCAAATCTCGAAGATCCATTGGCTCTTCCTGACTTGATTGCGATTCAACGCGAGAGTTTCGAATGGTTCTTGAACCATGGACTCGCAGAAACCTTCCGCGATATTTCGCCGATCAAGGATTTCTCCGAGGCACTCCAACTCGAGCTCGAGTTCGATCCCGACGACGAAGACTTGCGCCCACCGCCCAAGTTCACCGTGGCCGAGTGCAAAGAAAAGGACATGACCTATTCGGCGCCCATCTTTGTGCGCGCCCGGTTCATGAACCGCAACACCGGCGAAATCAAAGAGCAGACCGTCTTCATGGGCGACTTCCCGATGATGACCGAAAAGGGCACCTTCATCATCAACGGCACCGAGCGTGTCGTGGTGAGCCAGTTGGTTCGTAGCCCCGGCGTCATCTTCGAGCCCGGCGAGCGTTTCCGCCTTCGTAACCTCAGCAAGCACCAGCTCGTCAAGGGCACCGTGCACCCATACCGTGGCGAATGGCTCGAGTTCGACGTCGAGCACAAGCCTGGCAAGTTCGTCACCGCGGGTACCCGCGTGGCACGCAAGCGTCGCCTCGGCATCTTCACCCTGCTGCGCGCCCTCGGCTACGACGAAGAGCACGCCCCAGGCTTCATCGACCGTTTTGTCGCTCACTTCGACTTCCTCGAAGACCAGTGGGACAAGGAGCGTCACTTCGCTCCAACCCAAGACGAGTCATTGGTCGAGATCTACAAGCGGGCCCGCCCAGGCGAGCCACCGACGCTCGAGTCGTCACGTGCCTTCTTCCGTAACGCGTTCTTCGAGAACCGTCGCTACGACCTCAGCCGCGTGGGCCGGTACAAGCTCAACCGCAAGCTGGGCAACGAAGTGTCGCGCCTTCCCGAGTTGTTCGGCCTCGATGGCGATCTGCTCGACCTCCCAACCGACGATCAAGATGTGCTCAGCCGTTGCGAAGTGGTCGCAGCGCTCAGCTACATGCTGCACCTCGTCAAGCAGGAGCCCGGCTACCGCCTCGACGATCAGGACCACTTCGCCAACCGCCGCATTCGCAGCGTGGGCGAGCTCATCCAGAACCAGGTGCGCATCGGCCTCAGCCGTATGGAGCGCGTTGTTCGTGAGCGCATGACCACTCAAGACGTCGAGGCCATTACGCCCCAGACCTTGATCAACATCCGCCCAGTCGTTGCCGCAATCAAGGAGTTCTTCGGAACTTCGCAGTTGTCGCAGTTCATGGACCAGGTGAACCCGCTTTCGGGCCTCACCCACCGTCGTCGTTTGTCGGCCCTCGGACCTGGCGGTCTGAGCCGCGAGCGTGCCGGCTTCGAAGTCCGCGACGTTCACTTCAGCCACTACGGCCGTATGTGTCCTATCGAGACTCCAGAAGGTCCAAACATTGGTCTGATTGGTGCACTCAGCACGTTCGCCCGGGTGAACGAGTTTGGTTTCATCGAGAGCCCATACCGCAAGGTTGTCAACGGCGTCGTCGTCGACGAGATCGTCTACATGGCGGCCGACGAAGAAGAGAACTACGTCGTTGCTCAGGCCAACACGCCCATTAACGCCGACGGTACTTTCAAGGACCCCAAGGTGCTCGTGCGTCGTTCGCCTCAGGCAGCCAGCCTCGACGACCTGCGCAAGATGCTCGAAGCCGAAAGCTTCTTCGGTGCCACCACCGACATCGCGTTCGTACCTGGCACCGAGGTCGACTACATGGACGTGTCGCCACGTCAGATCGTGTCGGTCGCAACCGCGCTCATTCCATTCCTCGAGCATGACGACGCAAACCGCGCCCTGATGGGTGCCAACATGCAGCGCCAGGCCGTTCCATTGATTCGGGCAGAGGCGCCATATATCGGTACCGGCATCGAGGCCCGCGCCGCTCGCGACGCAGCCGACCTGATTCAGGCTGTCGAAGATGGCGATGTCATCGAAGTCAGCGGTGAGAGCGTCACGGTTCAGTACAAGACCCTCGGTAAGAAGGTCTACCCACTGGCCAAGTTCCGTCGAAGCAACCAAGACACGTGCATCAACCAGCGCGTGCGTGTTGCCGAGGGTGCCAAGCTCAAAAAGGGCGACATCATCGCCGACGGCCCATCAACCGATCATGGTGAATTGGCGCTTGGTAAGAACCTGCTCGTGGCCCTGATGCCATGGGAGGGCTACAACTTCGAAGACGCCATCATCCTCAGCGAGCGTTTGGTGAAAGACGACGTACTCACGTCGATCCACATCAAAGAGCACGAGGTCGATGCCCGCGATACCAAGCTTGGTCTCGAAGAAATCACTCGTGACATCCCGAACCTCAGCGAAGACATCCTTCGCGACCTTGACGACCGCGGCATCATCCGCGTTGGCGCCGAGGTCGGCCCGGGCGATGTGCTCGTCGGCAAGGTCACGCCAAAGGGCGAGACCGAACTCACTCCTGAAGAGCGCCTCTTGCGGGCCATCTTCGGCGAGAAGGCACGCGAAGTTCGCGACACCAGCCTCAAGGTGCCACACGGCGAAAATGGCAAGGTCATCGACGTCAAGGTGTTCACCCGCGAAAATGGCGACGAGTTGCCACCAGGCGTGAACCAGCTCGTGCGTGTCTATGTCGGCCAGAAGCGCAAGATCAGCGTTGGCGACAAGCTCGCTGGCCGTCACGGCAACAAGGGCGTTATCTCCAAGATCCTTCCGATCGAAGACATGCCGTACTTGTCCGATGGCACCGCAGTCGACATCATCCTCAACCCATTGGGCGTGCCAAGCCGCATGAACGTGGGCCAGGTACTCGAGGCTCACCTCGGCTACTGCGCCCGTTGGGGTTGGAACGACGTCAAGAACAACGTCACCGTTGGCGACGTGCCCATCCGTGGCACCGAGACCAAGACCCGCCCGAACACCAAGCCGAGCACATTTATTGCAACGCCAGTGTTCGATGGCGCCCACTGGGACGAAGAAGAAGCCGCTGGAAAGCACCCCACAATCCAGAGCATTTTGGCGAACCTCAACCCAGAGAGCGTCGACGGCAAGCGCCTCATCCAGATCGACGGCAAAACACCGTTGTACAACGGCCGCACCGGCGAGTTGTACGACAACCCGATCACCGTTGGCTACATGTACATCCTGAAGCTCGCCCACTTGGTCGACGACAAGATTCACGCCCGTTCAACCGGCCCATACAGCATGATCACCCAGCAGCCGCTTGGTGGTAAGGCTCAGTTCGGCGGCCAGCGTTTCGGCGAGATGGAAGTGTGGGCTCTCGAGGCCTACGGCGCGGCGTACTGCTTGCAGGAACTGCTCACCATCAAGTCCGACGATGTGCTCGGTCGCGTCAAGGTGTACGAAGCCATCGTGAAGGGCGACAACATCCCAGAGCCCGGCATTCCTGAGAGCTTCAAGGTTCTGATGAAGGAAATGCAGGCGCTGTGTCTCAACGTTGAGGTCCTTGCTATCGACGGTAGCGAGATCGAGATGCGCGAGATGGACGAAGACGTGTTCCGTGCCGCCGAAGAACTTGGCATCGACATCAGCCGCCCAGAGCGCGGCACCGACGAAGACGACCGCGAGCGTGCTGCACGCCGCGAGCGCGCGTACTGAGCAAGAACTAGAACGAGACGACACGAGACGAGGCCAGGGAACGATGCTTGACGTAAACATGTTTGACCAGTTGAAGATCGGTTTGGCAACTGCCGACCAGATCAAACAGTGGTCCCACGGTGAGGTGAAGAAACCCGAAACGATCAACTACCGCACATTGCGTCCTGAAAAGGACGGACTCTTCTGCGAGAAGATCTTCGGGCCAACACGCGACTGGGAGTGCTACTGCGGCAAGTACAAGCGGGTGCGCTTTAAGGGCATCATCTGCGAGCGCTGTGGTGTCGAAGTCACGCGTAGCAAGGTGCGCCGCGAGCGCATGGGCCACGTCGAGCTTGCTGCGCCAGTGGTGCACATCTGGTACCTGCGCGGTACCCGTAGCTGGTTGGCATACCTGCTCGCAGGCGTCGAGACCAAAGAAGAGCTCAAGGCCAAGCAGCTCGAGAAGGTCATCTACTTCGCAGCCAACTTGGTTACCTGGGTCGATGTCGACAAGCGTCATGCCGACAAGTCAAACCTCGAGGCCGAGTACCTCGAAGAGCGCGATGCCATCCGCAAGGAAATGGAAGTCGCGATCGATCGTCGCTACAAAGAACTCGAAGACGAAGCCGCCAAGCTCGAGGGCGAAGGCGCCAAGGACAGCGATGTCAAGGCACGTGGCAAGGTCGCCGAAAAAGAAGTGGCGATGCTGCGCGATCGTTACGAATCAGAGCTCGATTTGCTCTCGCGCACGTGGGATGAGTTCAAAGACATCCATAGCCGCAAGATCATCGACGACGAGATGCTGTGGCGCGAACTGCGCGATCGTTACGGCGACTACTTCGAGGGTGGCACTGGTGCAGACAGCATCAAGCAGCTCATCGATCGCATCGATTTCGATGTCGAAGAGATCAAGCTCCGCGAGGCCATCGATCCACCAGAAGGCGGCCGCAAGCCACTCAGCGCACAGCGCCGCCAAAAGGCCATCAAGCGTCTGAAGATCGTTACGTCGTTCAACAAGCGCGACGAAAACGGTCGTCGGGTCAATGATCCAAAGGCAATGATTCTCGATGTCGTGCCGGTGATCCCACCAGAACTGCGCCCCATGGTGCAGCTCGATGGTGGCCGTTTCGCCACCAGCGACCTCAACGATCTCTACCGTCGCGTGATCAACCGCAACAACCGCCTCAAGCGACTGCTCGACCTCGGCGCACCCGAGATCATCGTCAATAACGAAAAGCGCATGCTGCAAGAAGCAGTCGACGCATTGTTCGACAACGGCCGCCGCGGTCGCCCGGTGACCGGTCCAGGTAACCGCCCGCTCAAGTCATTGTCCGACATGCTCAAGGGCAAGCAGGGTCGCTTCCGTCAGAACTTGCTCGGTAAGCGCGTCGACTATTCGGGCCGTTCGGTCATCGTGGCCGGCCCAACGCTGAAGCTGCACCAGTGTGGTCTGCCAAAGCTGATGGCACTCGAACTGTTCAAGCCCTTCGTGATGAAGCGTCTCGTCGACCTCGAGTTGGCGCAGAACATCAAGAGCGCAAAGCGCATGGTCGAGCGTCGTCGTCCGCAGGTGTGGGATGTCCTCGAAGACGTCATCAAGGAACACCCAGTAATGCTCAACCGTGCACCAACGCTTCACCGCTTGGGCATCCAGGCATTCGAGCCGGTGCTCGTTGAGGGCAAGGCCCTGCAGATTCATCCGCTGGTTTGTACCGCATTCAACGCCGACTTCGACGGCGACCAGATGGCCATCCACGTGCCGCTGTCCGCCGAGGCTCAGGCCGAAGC
>JAPKZR010000050.1 GCA_026393695.1 Actinomycetota bacterium | reverse complement strand
GCATCTCAAGAAAGCTCTCGCCGTTGGGAAAGCGAAAGGTGGATGGCGACCGCTGCACGGTGGTCCATTCGGGCAACTTCATCAGCGCCGAAAGTTCGGCGCCAGTCCAGTCGCCGAAATCGCACTCGAGCAGACCTTTGTCGATACGCACCTTTTGGCCGAGAGCTTTCGCGATGGGCGCTGCGGTTTCGCGGGCCCGCTCGAGCGGCGAAGCGTAGATGGCGTCGACCTTGGCCAAGCCGGCGATGCGGTCGGCTGCCACTTGCGCTTGAGCACGGCCCTGGTCGGCAAGGTGAAGACCGCTGGCGCGGCCGGGCAACAACTTGCCCGTGGTGGGGGTCTGTCCGTGACGAACCAACAACACAAGCGTTGGCGACGGACCGGCGGGAGGCTTCTTCGGCATGTACCTGCAAATTTAGCCATGGTTCGGTGAATACGGCCTACTGTCGGCGGGATGAGTTCTGCAACTTCGGACACGTCGAAGACCCTCGACCAACTGCGTCGCCGCGTGATCGACTGTCATGCATGCCCGCGGCTCGTTGAATGGCGCGAACAGGTGTCGATCGACAAGCGGGCTTCGTATCGCGACGAAGAGTATTGGGGTCGTCCAATTCCTGGCTTTGGTGACCCAAAGGCGTCGATCGTTGTGTTGGGTCTGGCGCCCGCAGCCCACGGAGCGAATCGAACCGGCAGGGTATTCACGGGCGATCGCAGCGGTGATTGGTTGTTCCGTGCGATGCACAAGGCAGGCCTCGCCAATCAGGCGTTGTCACACGGTCGCGACGATGGGCTTGAACTCACCAATGCGTGGGTTACGGCTGCGGTGAAATGCGCGCCTCCCGGAAACAAACCCGAGACCAGCGAGCGTGATTCGTGCCGGCCGTTCTTGCAGCGCGAGTTTGCACTGTTGCGCAACGCCAAGGTCGTGGTGTGCCTTGGTGGGTTCGCGTATGAGGCGGCGTGCTCAGAGTTCGGTGTGCGGCCGCGACCCAAGTTTGGGCATCTCGTTGAGGCGAGCATCGATTCGGGGCTCACGTTGTTGTGCTCGTTTCATCCGAGCCAGCAAAACACCTTCACCGGTCGCTTGACCGAACCAATGCTCGATGCGGTGTTCACCCGAGCGCTTGTGCTCGGCGCGAGCTGATCGCTATTTGCTGAAGGCTGTCTTCAGCGCTTGGCCGGCTACTGCGTGGGCTGCGTGTGCATCGTCGATCATCTCGGACATGCTGAAGAAGCCGTGAATCATTCCGCTGAAACGAACGTGGGTGGTGGTGACGCCGAGTTCCGAAAGACGGGTGGCGTACTGCTCGCCTTCGTCTCGCAATGGGTCAAACTCTGCGGTGATCACGAGCGCTGGTGGAGTAGCTCGCAGCGTTGCGTCGTCGGCCAACAACGGCGAGACGCGTGGGTCTTCGGGCGAGCCCTGGCCCCCCGACAGGTAATGGTCGACGAACCACTCCATGGCCCCAGCGGTGAGGAAATAGCCCGTGGCGTTTTCGGAGTACGACGCTGAGACGCGGCGGCAATCGGTGACCGGGTAGATGAGCATCTGATGGCACAACGGAATCGGTGCGATCTGGGCGACAACCGCAGCCAGGTTTGCTCCGGCAGAGTCTCCTCCGACAGCGATGCGATTTGCATCGCAACCCATTTCGGCAGCATTGGCATGAGCCCAACGGGTGGCCTGAATGGAGTCACCCAGAGCTGCCGGAAACGGGTGCTCGGGGGCGAGGCGGTAATCGACGCTGAGTACCGCGTGGCCGCTGCGATTTGCAAGTGTGCGACACACGTTGTCGTGTGACTCGAGGTCGCCGATGACCCAGCCGCCGCCGTGGAAGTAGACCAGCAAGCCAAGGTCGCTTGCGGCACTTGGCCGGTACAAGCGGGCCGGTACTCCGCCGGCGTCGAGATCGCGAACCTCGTGTACGTGCTCTGAAGGTGCCCCGCCGGCTAAGCGACCTGCTCGAGCCTGCTGCGGGGTTCCCAGCTCAAGGGGGGGAAGGCCGAGTTGGGCGAGGGCCTGAATTAATACGTCAGCTTGGGGGTGCAAGGGCATACACGCCAGTCTGGCATGAGGGACATGCGTCCCTCATGCCAGAGCGTCATTGCATCAGATTGCTTCGTTGCCCATCTCGCCGGTACGCACGCGTAGCAGCTTGCCGACACCGGTAGACCAGACCTTGCCGTCGCCGATCTTTCCGGTCTTGGCGGCCTCACCGATGATGGCGATGAGTCGGTCAACGTTCTCTGCGGGGACAACGATTTCGATTTTCATCTTGGGGATGAAGTCGATGTTGTACTCGGAGCCTCTGAAGTTTTCGGTCTTGCCGCGCTGGCGGCCGAAGCCACGAACCTCGGTGACTGTCATGCCCTCGACACCGTTGGCGAGGAGCGCTTCTTTGACGTCATCGAGCTTGTGCGGCTTGATGATGGCGGTGATCATTTCGAGCATGGAGACCCCTTATCGATGTTGAAAACATGGGTTGTTGTAACGGTACTCATGGAGATCAGTACCCCTTACCCATGAACGCTGATTCAGGGTGGTAGGCGGGAGAGCCGTGCTCGTGAATGTCGATGCCTTCGAGTTCGCCCTCTTCGGACACTCGCAGCGTCTTCGTGAGCGCAACGGCCTTGAACAAGGCGTACGAGACGACAAACGTGATCACAACGATCAAGGTGTTACCCCAGACCTGAGCCCAGAGCTGCTTGACGCCGCCACCCCAGAACAAGCCCTTCACATCGTTCCACTGACCAGTTGCGAATAAGCCAAGGCTCCAGGTTCCCCAGATGCCGCAGAACCCGTGAACTGCGACGGCGCCAATCGGATCATCGATACGCATGTGCTCGATGAAGTCGATGCCAAGTACCACCACGACGCCAGCGACGGCACCAATCACGACCGACCCGAACGGGTTCACCCAATAACACGGGGCGGTGATGGCTACGAGGCCGCCGAGGAAGCCGTTGATGGTGATGCCCATGTCCCATTTCTTGAAGCGTGGGTAGACCCAAGCCATCGCAACGAGACCGCCCGCTGCAGCTGCCAACGTGGTGTTGGTAGCGACACGGCCGATGCCTTCGAAGTCGAGCGCCGACAGGGTGCTGCCGGGGTTGAAGCCGTACCAACCGAACCACAAGATCACGCCGCCGATAGCAGCAATGGTGAGGTCGTGGCCTGGGGGAAGCCCGCCCCCGTCACGCTTGAACTTGCGGCCGATACGTGGACCGAGCGCCATCGCTCCAGCCAGAGCGACGATGCCGCCGATGGTATGCACCACCGTGCTGCCAGCGAAGTCACGCATCCACACGCCGCCGCGCGCTGTCTGCAAGAAACCACCTGGGCCCCAGATCCAGTGACCAAAGATTGGGTAGATGAAACCGCTCACGCCGATGCTGTAGAGGAGATCGCCCTTGAACCCTGTACGACCGACCATTGCGCCCGACGTAATGGTCGAGCACGTGTCCGCGAATGCGAACTGAAACAAGAAGAAGGCCATGAAGCCGATGCCGGTTGACCCGTACGTTGAAGGCGCGCCGTTCAAGAAGAAGAACTCGTGTCCGATGAAGCTGTTGCCAACACCGAACATGAATGCGAAACCAAAGGCCCAGAACAACAGGGCGCACAGGCAGGTGTCGACAATGCATTCCTGCAACACGTTGACCACTTCACGGGTACGGGCGAAACCTGCTTCGAGCATCATGAAGCCGGCCTGCATGAAGAACACGAGGAACGTTGCAACCATGACCCATGCCGTGTTTGTGGCATTGACGACGTCGCCGATTGGCACGTCGGCGTTTGGCGCAACAGCGTGTGCTGCGGTGCCAATAAGCCACGGGCCGAAACCGACGATGGCGAGCCCGGCCACGAGTAGGCCGATGGCCTTTCCGCCGAGGAAGGCGAAGAAGAACCGTCGCCGGTCTTTGTCGCGCAACCTCTCTTTCAAGGTGATGCTGTTCACAAGATTCCCTCTCTCAATGCACCTCAGGGTCAAGGTGATGGAGGCAACCTAAATGTCGAGCGTTTCGTCGTCGTCTCTGCTTTGTTAACAGCGCGTGACGCCGACTCGGTGCAGCCGCGAAGTGCTGTTAGGGCGCGGCGGGGGCCGGGGCGTCGGCCTTCTTCTTCGGAGGTGGCACACCAACCGAAGGCGCTCGGTCGGCGAACTCTGGCCAGCGGCGGCGGCTCACGATCGACAGCAGGCGCAGCAGACGCATTGCCTCTTTATCGTCTTGCGCTGGTCGAGCGATGATGGATCCGTCGGCGATCATGCGGTTGATGACCTCTTCGCCCAACTCGGTGCGCACGATGGTGAGGGTCCAGTCGTTGTCTTCGCCGATGCCACCGGTTGATACGTCGGCATGTTCGGCGGAGAAGTCAGGACAGCTCTTGCAACCCTCGCGGGTCCACTTGTGGCATTCCTTGAGATCGATCTCGTGGTACGAGCCGTCCTTCATCCAAATCTGGAACACGCCCTTGATGTTCATCTTCACCATGTCGGCCTTCTTGAGGCCGTACTTGGCTTCGAACAACTCGGGGAAGATGGCGTCATCGAATGTCTTCGAGCAGAGCAGACCAATGTTGAACAAGAATGGCTTCGAGACCTTGCCGGCCTTGCGATCCCACATGGTTGGAGGCGACGAGGTCTGACATCCCATGCCCACCAAAGCCAGACGTGAGAGCCCTTGTTCTTTGGCGTCGCGTAAGGCGAGCGGGTTGGCGCAGTAGGTGTAGCGACTGCCAGCAGTGGCGAGCACTTCGGCGGTGTTGCGGGCCAGCACGGGCTTGGCTTTCCATGCATCGTCGGGCTCAACGCCACTGACCATCGCTGCTTCGATGTAGTCGTGCTCCATCAGCCAGATGAGCATTGCCGAGACGAGGCCGCCGTCTTGGCCGATCTTATGGACCATGTCGTCGCTGGCACGGGTGAGATACAGGGCACGCCAGATGCCGCCCATCTCCTCGGGCTCACGCACGCGACCGAACAGGTGCATGTCGGCGGCGGGCTCCCACGCACGAAAACGTGGGCACGCGCGAGTACACGTGGTGCAACCCTTTTCGCCGTGAATGCAGTTGTCGAGACCGAGTTCTTCTTCGAGATGAAACGGCAAGTACTTGCCCTCGGAGTGTTCGTAACCGATGACGTCGTGAGGACATGTCACGACGCAACCAGCGCAGCCGGTGCATAAGCCGGTGGTTACGACTTCGGCGTAGAGTTCCTTCCACTGCGCAGTCCAACGTTCTGCTTTTGGTGGTGCCGATTCAGTCAAAGTCATGGTGTGAATCTAGGCGTTGTCATTGGTTCGTGCCTACGTCTGCGCGTTTCTGAGCTCAAACCACATGAAAGAGGAGTCGACGCGATGGGGATAGTTGGTCAGCGGGTTGTCCGTGGCGAGGACCCGGCGCTGCTTACAGGTCAGGGCACGTTTATCGACAACCTTCATCTCGAAGGGGCCGCCCACGTGGTCTATGTGCGGTCGCAGATGGCCCATGCGCGCATCACCGACATCGATACCGCCGAGGCGCGCCAAGCCCCCGGGGTTCTTGGCATCTTCGTCAACAGCGACATCGATCTCGGCGCCTTTCCGATCGACCTCCCATTTTTGCCCACCACCTGCCCACGCTTTGCGCTGGCCTCCGACACCGTTCGTTATGTGGGCGAACCCATCGTGGCCATCGT
>JAPKZR010000079.1 GCA_026393695.1 Actinomycetota bacterium | reverse complement strand
CGAGGTTCGTAAGCATGGGGGTCTTTCGGAGTTGAGGGAGCGTCAGCGCAGGGGCGTCAGACGGGGGAGTGTTAGATGGTGGTGAGCAGTGGAGCGACGTCGGTTGCGAATGCAACCATCTGCTCGCAGATCTCGTCGCAGCTGCGGGCCTTGAAGCGCACCTGCAGTTGGTTCACGCCGTCGGGTGTGCCAGCCAATATCTGCTCAGCAACAGCAGTGGGTGATCCGGTGACTGTGTCGGCCCCGATGTCCCATGTGGCGTTGCCCACGTGAAGGAACGGTGTGATGTGACCGATCATCATTGGACGGTCAGCGCGGCCGGCGGCCTCGCGTCCGGCCTGCAACGCAGCGACCATCGCCGCAGTGGAAGGGCCCTGTGGCAGCCAACCGTCGCCGAACTTGGCGGCGCGGCGAATTGCGGGATCACTAGAACCGGCCACCCATACGGGCGGGCGGGGCGACTGAACCGGACGTGGGCGTGCGCCGAAGCCATCGACAAACTCGTTCTCGAGTGCCTCCATGAATACGGGCAACGCTTCGTCGACCATGCGGCCGCGACGGTGGTAATCGACACCGAGCTTTTCGAACTCAGCCTGCACGTGTCCGGCGCCCACGCCGGCAAGGGCACGACCACCCGACAACCAGTCGAGGTTGGCGAACTGCTTCGCCGCCACCAACGGGTGACGATATGGCAGCACATACACGTGTGTCAGCAGACCGACTCGCGTGGTGAGCGCTGCAAGCCACGACAGGGTGCTGATGGGCTCGGCCCAATGCGTGCCCATTCCGCCAACCACTGAATCAGGCAGCGCTACGTGGTCGCAGACGCCCACATAGTGAAAGCCGTTGTCGTCGGCGGTCTTGGTCACGCGCGCCAGCTCGGTTGGTCCGGCCGTGCGTTCCCATTCGGATACGAAATAGTTGCTCTGCGCTTGGATCGGCAATTGCATGCCGAACACCCGCGCCCCATGCGGGATCTCAATCATGCAGCAACCGTAACGCACGCCGCGACCATTTCTGACACCGCGTCAGATTTCTCAGTGGCCGCAAGAATTGGGGTCGTCAGCCCACGTCGTGCCAGGCCGATAACCGCTGCGCACTGTCGTCGCCAGGTAGCGGAAGTTGGCAGATAACTCGCAGGTGAGGCCATTCGGCTGGGATCATTTGCTGATACTCGAAGGTCAGTTCACCCGCACGAGGATGGTGATAGCGGCGCAGTCGGGTGTGGAATCCAGCCACGTCGTGCTCGGGCCACCACACCGCAAACTCGGGGCTGCGCGCCAATAGGCGCTCGACGAGATCGATCACGACTGGATCGTCCATCAGCCTCGTCGTGCTGGCCCGAAACTCGGCGAGCGTGCTGCGCGCCCGGTCGTGCCAATCGGCGATGAGTGCCTTGGCCGTTGGCTCGCAGAACATCACCCACAGCAGATTGCGCTCGTGCTCGGGCAGGTTGCCGAGTGCGGGGTACAACTTGTCTTGCGCTGCGTTCCACGCCACGTATTCCCAACGCGGGCCGAGCACATACGCAGGCGATGGCTCCATCGAGGCAATCAGCCGCACGATGGCATCGGGAGCCTCGAGCGTGCGCTCCACCGGATCAAACGATTCGCCGTTGGCAAGCGCCAGCAAGTGCGAACGGCCAGCCTCGTCGAGGCGCAACGTTCGTGCCAGCGCATGCAGCACGTCGCGTGATGCGTTGATTCGCCGACCTTGTTCGAGCCACGTATACCAAGTGAGCGACACGCCTGCGAGCAACGCCACTTCTTCTCGGCGCAGACCCGGCGTGCGTCGTCGGGTGCCTGCGGGTAGACCCACATCGATAGGGCGCAGAGCGTCGCGCCGAGCTCTCAGAAAGTCTCCGAGCTCGACGCGACGATCCATGTGCGCTATTCGATCAGATCGCTGTTCGTGTCGCTACTGCTTACTTGACTGCGCGCTCGTTGTCGGCGGCCACGTATGGGTGGCATGGCTGGCCACGCAGCGCGCCGCAAGCAGCGATGCCCGCAGGAATCGACACACCTGGCACCACTGGCAACACGATGGCCGATGGGTACTTCGAGTCGTGCGCGATCGTGACGGTCTCGCCCTTGCTCAGCGAATCGAACTCCCACACTGGTCGGCTGTTGCCTGGCGCATCAATGGTGATGCGGATCTGGCTGCCAGTACGGAACGCGTAAGCGAACGGGAACATCTCGACCCGAACCGGCGTGAACTCGCCGGCTGGAAGTGGCGCGGCGTCGGCCTTGGCGTGGGTGTGCGCTGGGTACACATCGGTTGCGTTCTTGGTGTCGATGGCGCGCTGTGAAGCACGCAGCCAGCCAGTCTGGATGTACATCTCGGTGCCGTCGGGACGAACTTCGGTGATGGTCACCTCAAGGTCGGTGTCGGGTGAAGTCGACTTGATCCAGAGATCGATCGAGCCGGTGCCGATGACAGCAATGTCACTGGTGAGTGGTGCCGTGATGTAACCAAGGCCGGTGCCCGAAGGAATTGAACGCCAGTCGTAGACCACATCGGCGCCCCACACGTCGCTGCTGCGGCCGCCTGGGTAGAACGCCTTTGGCAATGCGGTGGGGTCGGCCTTGTAGCTATCGGCGGTGCCGGTTGTTTGCTTGTCGGAGTTCAGCGAACCGTTGTCGCCTAAGTACCACGTGGTTGATACGGCGCTTGGAATTGGCCATGTCGTGTAGCTCTCGATCCAACGTGGCAATGGTCCGCTTGGCACGGTCTTGCCCGATGCGCCTTCTTCGAACAGCACTCGCACTGTTGGCTCAGACTCAAACGTTGCTAGTGCTTCGGCGAAGGTCTTGCCCTCGAACCGGTCGGCCGGCAGTTCGGGCGCTTCCGTGTGGTAGACGCTCGGCACGAGGATTGGTGCAACCACGCGAGCGCCAGCAAGTGTTGGCACCTTCTTCGCCACGTAGAGCGAGTAGAACTCGGCCAAGCGAACAAACACGGTTGGGCTCAACGACTCGGTGTGTAGACCGTTCACGAGGTCGACGTACAAGTGAGGTGTGCCGGTGAAGTTCTTGATCATGTTCGGGAAGTGGCCGCCGGTCTGCTCGTCCTGCCAAGCTCCGGCGAGGAACACAGGCACCTTGATCTTGTCGATGAAGGTGCTAGGTGAGTAGGCATCGGCGAGGGTTGGGTCGTAGTAGATGTTGTCTTTGGTGACCTGCAAGAAGTCGGGGTTCTGCAAGCGCAGTTTCTGGTTGTCGGCACACTTGGTGTCGCCGCCGTCGGCCTTCTCCTTGGTCCAACCCTGGCCGTAGATCTTGGCAGCGTCGAAACGCTCCTGTAGGAATGGGGCTGCGAAGCCGGTGTTCAAAATGCCGCCTGGGTAGCCGGTGGCGCGATACGAGTCGTCGAGCACGCTCAATGGGGCGATGGCCTCAAGGCTTGGTGGCTGAGTTGCGGCCACGAACAACTGGGTGATGCCCGGGTACGAGATGCCGCCCATGCCCACCTTGTGATCGAGCACCCATGGCTGGGCGGCGATGGCCTCGATGGCGTCGTAACCGTCGACACTTTGTGGTCGTTCGAAGAACAGATACGAGCCGCCGCTGCAGCCGGTGCCGCGCATGTTCACGCCAACGTAGGCGTAGCCCAAGGCGTTGAATAACAGACCGAAGGTGGTGTTGGCCGGGTTGCTGGGGTCATAGCCGGAGTACTCGACCACGGTTGGGTACGGGCCCTTGTCGGCTGGTCCGGGCAGCATCACGTTCATGCTCAACGTGGTGCCGTCGCGGGTGGTGAGGTAGCCGAAGCCGCCGGCCGGCAACTTCTGATCGTCATAGAACGATTGAGCTGGAACCTTCGACTCGTCGAACACGTCGGCGGGCGCGCTGGCCGTTGGGCTGGCTCCCACGGTGCGCACGATGTAGCTGCCCGCTGGAATGGTGCGCTGCAGGAACGAGCCTTGCTCGTCGGCGACGCCAGTGCCAGCAACGGTACCGTCGGCGGCGACGACCTCGAGCTTGTCGCCCGGCGTTGCGCCGAGCACGGCGATCTGGTTCATGCCGGGTTGCACGGTGAACGTGGCCAACGGCAATGCGATCGTGGTGGTGGTGCTCTCCGGCGACGTGGCCGGCGAACTGTCCGATGAACTGCTCGAGCAGGCACCGGCGAAGGTCGCCAGCACGATGGTCGCGGCGATGAGTGATCTGGATTTGCGCATGGCTGCGATTCTGACACGGTGGGTACCTCGCGGCGCTACGCATCGAATCGACACTGCCTCGCTGGTCTCAATCAGGCAGAATGACCACGTGCCCAACCTCGACCTCGAACTGATGCTGACCGACCTCGAAATGTTGGTGAACATCGAGTCGCCATCGCGCAATGTGCAGGCGCTGGCCGTGTCGGCTAAGGCGTTGGCTTCGCTCATCGAGCAGCGCCTCGGCGGAACGGCAGAGATCATCGATTCACCCGTCGGACCGCATGTGCATTGGTCGGGTGGTGGCGAGCCCAAGGTGCTCGTGCTCGGTCACCACGACACGGTGTTCCCATTTGGGTCGGTGGCAGCGCGGCCGTTCAAGGTTGTCGAAGGTCGGGCGATGGGCCCGGGCGTGTTCGACATGAAGGCGGGCATTGTGCAAGCCATCCACGGTCTCGCGCAGTTGCCCGATCGCTCAGGCGTCGAGATTCTTTTTTCTGCCGATGAGGAGACCGGCTCGCACGATTCGCGCGGCCTCATTGTGCAACGAGCTCTTGCGTGCGGTGCAGCGTTAGTGCTCGAGCCCAGTGCCGATGGCGGCGCGCTCAAGACAGCGCGCAAGGGCACCGGCACATTCGAACTACTCATCCATGGCCGTGCCTCGCATGCCGGACTCGAGCCCGAAAAGGGTGTCAACGCGCTCATCGAAGCAGCGCATCAAGTGCTTGCCGTGAGCACGCTGGGCGACAGCACTACGGGCACCACGGTCACGCCCACGCTTGCTTCAGCGGGCACCGCCGACAACGTGGTGCCAGCGCTCGCGACGGTCACCATCGATGTGCGCGTCGAGGCGCCAGGTGAGAAGGAGCGCATCGAAGCCGCCATGGCTGGTCTGCATCCGCACCTCAGCGAATCGCGGCTCGAACTTCGCGGCGGTATCAATCGTCCACCAATGCCGGCGTCATCGTCGGCGTGGTTGTTTCCGCTGGCTGTGCAAGTTGCCAGCGACCTTGGGCTTGGCGAGATTGCAGGCGTGGCCGTGGGCGGCGGCTCTGATGGCAACTTCACTGCGGCCAATGGCGTGGCCACGCTCGATGGTCTTGGCGCAGTTGGTGGCGGCGCACATGCCGATCACGAATACGTAGTGGTCGCGACCATGCCCGATCGGGCTCGGTTGCTCGGCGGCATCGTGGCCGCGCTGCAAGCTCGCTAGCCGCAAGCGGCTTACTTGCCGCCTTCGAGCTCAAGCAATCCGCCCGGCCCCAATGTGCCAACGCTGCGATACACATCGAGCTTGGCGCGGCTGTCTTCGATGTCGAGATTGCGCATCGTGAGTTGGCCAATTCGATCGAGCGGACCAAACGGAGCGTCTTCGACCTTTTCCATACTGAGACGCTCGGGCGCGTAGGTGAGGTGTGG